>NZ_DDKU01000141.1:0-10731 GCF_002339775.1 Thalassolituus sp. UBA2590 | reverse complement strand
CCAAAACTGTGGGACAGCAGTGGGGGCTAAGCCCGGCTTTTTTGTGCGCATGGCCCGTCGGTGATTAATCCGACGCACTTTCGATACGCTCTGTGCGTGTTTTCCGTTCCGGGTGTGTGCTCAGGTATTCTCGCCAGCTATTGGTTTCGCGCTGGCTGCCGGGCAGTGAATTAAGTGCACTGGCCAGAAGGTCTGGTGACATGCCTGCTGCTTTCAGGTGCTCGACGGCGAAGTCATCTGCATCGGTTTCCATCGTCCGGCTGAAGGCATTTTCGCCGAGCGAAATTCCGGTACCCAGTACGACTTCTGATAAGCCTTCAAGGTCTCCAAGCAAGAGCCCATAAACAATGGCACCGGCACTGGCCTGAACCATCATTTGTGCGCCGTGCCGGCGGTCTACATGGCCTGCCTCATGAAATAGCACAGCTATCAGTTCGTCGCGACTGAGAATATTAACCAGCTCATCAAATACCACGATGGTGCCATCGGGCAGTGCGAAAGCATTGGGAGCGATGGCGCTGCGGAAAAGGATTCGATAGTCATTATCCAACCCCGCTTTTTCTGCGGCTTTATTCCAGTCTTTTATGATCGAAGCCTGCTCATACTGGGCCAGCCTCGAAGGTTCCAGAGAATAGTCGAGCGTCTTCATTGATGAGCGACCAACCCGATTCAGTACTTCTTGCGGCACTAAGGGCGCCGTAGCCTTTGCACCGGCAGGAATAACCTGAGTAAACACAAGCCAGAAGCAAAGAGGAACCATCAATGCGGCGGCCAGAACCATCACCATATGACTTTCGAGGTAAGCCAGAAAGCCGCTGCGCGGCGTCCATCTCTGGTACGGGTCTTCGGGAATAAAGTAGTCACCACTGTCAAAGTGCAGCTCAACTGGAATACCGGGGAGGACATCCCCTTGTCTGCATTCTTTCAGTGTTGTCGAGGTCAGCTCGTAATCGAAGTCGGTCGCAAGGACGCGGAGCGAGCCGTCGTCCCTGAGAAGAAGAATGGCAGGGCGTGTGTCACTGCGGCCTGCCATACAGTATTTGCCAGTGATCCTTTGCATCAGACGATGGAAAGGTCAGTATCGAACATACCGGCAGCTTCTTCACCAAAGGCGCTTTCTTTGCCTTCAACCTGATTGGCCATATGATCGATACGCGGCGTCAGAAACACGGTCGTTTTGGACGCGATGTAGCGCATCTTGATGACTTTAGCAGCCGGGAAGGCAAGGCCGAGAGTAAAAAGAATCAGGACGGCGTTAAGCAGAGTAATACCCAGATAACCAGCAACCGTAATACGTGACTCGAAGCGAACAAGCTCATCTGCTTTGAGACTTTCAGCAATGTGGTTGCGGATCATGGCATTGAAGACAGACTGGACGAGAAAGCTGAAGAAATACATGACCAGAATGATAGGTAAAAACGACAATGGGTTCGGGGCTTCACTACCCTGAATGGTCGTAAGTGTTCCGGCCATGGATGATGCAATCAGGATGAAAGCAATAATAGAAACCAGGAAAACGACCAGCGCCGCTTTGTAATACTGACCTGTGCTGGTATTCAGTTGCAGTTTTTCACCGCCGTATTCGCAGTTACCAAACATGAATTGATGAATTTTTTTGATGACCCAAGGTAGAGCAAGATACAGGGTGACAGCAGCTACTAATGGCAAAACGATAAAGTGATACAGAGCCCCCATATAGTCGCCTTTAAAATCAAAGCGAACATTACGGTAAGCGGTATTGCGGTAGGTAAATTTAAGGCCCTGAACTATGAGCCACGGGCTCAATGGGATCAGAGCAAGATACATAATGCCTGCAGCTATGGGTTCGACCATGGAAACGCCCACAAAAATAAGAAATACGCCCAACGCTAACAAGCGACCCAGCAAAATCTGCTTAGGCGTTGCCAGGTATTGCAGGCGATTATCCTCGATGCTGGTGTGGCCGTAGAGGTATTGGTTATTCCGTACTTTCGCCCATGCCCCATAAATACCCAGCGTGGCCAGGGTAAGAAGCATATTTACTAACCAGAGCTTAGTGTAACCCCATGGTGTGGCAGTAAATTCAATAGCAGCGCTACGCTCGTTGGCGAAGCTTTCAGGCGTCGTCATAATTACGTCCTTGTAGTGATCTGCAGGCTGTTCATTCAGCCATGGTGCAGGTTTGGTTTATTTGTCCTCGCGGACGAATTCGGCCAGAACCCGGTCAGAAGCCCGGCTACCAACCAGAATACTCATTACATCTGTGCGAATCGCACTGATCGGATGTTTACGATATTCATGTTCCAGGCGGCAGCGCTGAAGCGGACAGAAACGGAATCCAATCTGCATCGTCAGTGCACGCTCACTGGTGTGCTCGTAAGCTTTTTCTGGGCTGATGTACCAACTCAGGTCTTCAAACAGGCCCGGCTCCCAGCGCCAACTGCTTTGCATGGTGGCGAGCACATCGTAGTCTTTGAAATTCAGCGTCGCAGCAACCCAGCGCTGGCCATCTTCACGCTCAACCATCTGACCCAGACGGTTTTCAATTTGCTGATTTTTGAGGGTGAATTCCAGAACCGATTTGGCTTTCTGGCCCGGTTGGTAAGCAGCGTTTTTATCTGGAAAGAGTGGGCTGTATACAGTGCTGTTCGGTAGGTTCCGCATGCCTACAATAACAAAGCTTTGTTTGCGTTCGCCGTAGTTGTATTTGGCTGCCTGAAGTTCAAGTTCGATATAGTAAGTTTTACCGGCACGGAGGTCAGAAGTAATGTCGCCGCTGAATAATGTATCGATGTCGGATTCAGAGAGGTACTCAGCGCCGGACCAGGCATCGCGGGTGTCGTTCAGACGCTCTTGAACCCGTGCGTCTCGCTCAGCGGCGAGTCTTTCGGCTTCAAGACGCGCTTCTTCCAGTCTCTGGGCTTCCAGCAGTTGCTGACGGCGTAGTTCTTCTTTGGATGGCCCACAGGCAGAAATGACAATAGCGCAAAGCACCAATACAGCGAGACGGAGCATGTTAATTCCTTACTTATTATACTGACCCGAACTGAGTATTGCTGAGCTCAGCTGGGTAAAAAGCGGTTACAGTATACCGTCGACGAATGAAAAAGGGGACTCGTTGAACTCATTCAGTGCCCTGTGGACAAAGAATAGTGACTATGACACTCTTCGGGCTGTTTTCAATGATTGGGGACGTCTGAATTGCGAGCTCTGCTGATATTAGTGATTACGTTTATAACCGGATGCAATCTGGTAGAACGCCCTTTTGCGGACACGCCCGACAGAGAGCTGAGAGAACGTAATTACCGGTGTCAGATGACGGGTTCGCTATCGGCAGCGGAAATCCAGGTATGCAAAAATATTCGAAGGGAATGTGATGCGCGTGCCGAGAGAGGGAATTTCGTGTGCTGACCCAAGCTTGGGTACTGAGATCTTAAACTGCCATCAGGAAATACTATGAAATTGAATAAACTGGTTCCAGCGATTGCGTTGGGGACACTGTTATTGGCTGGTTGCGGCCAGGAGGAAAAAGTGAAACTTGAGACCACCGCTCAGAAAGCGAGTTACGGTGCAGGCCTGAACATCGGTCGTCAGATCGAACGTGAAGGTGCAGACATTGATCTTGATGCATTGGTTGCGGGTATCCGTGATTCTGTTTCTAAAGCTGAACAGCAGGTCAGCGACGAAGATATTCAGGCGGCATTCATGTCACTGCGTGAAGATGCTGAGCGCAAGCAGAAAGCTCTGGATGATGAAGCAGCTCAGGCGAGCGAAGAATTCCTGGCGAAGAACGCAGAACGTGAAGAAGTAAAAGTTACTGATTCAGGCCTGCAATATGAAGTTCTGACTTCTGTAGAAGAAGGTGAGTCACCGGCAGCAACCGATACTGTTCGTGTTCACTACCACGGTACGCTGATCGACGGAGAAGTTTTTGACAGCTCTGTTCAGCGCGGTCAGCCTGCCGAATTCCCGGTAAACGGTGTAATCCGTGGTTGGGTCGAAGCACTCCAGATGATGAAGCCAGGTGAGAAGTGGAAGCTGTTCATCCCGGCAGACCTGGCTTACGGTGCTCGTAGCCCAAGCCCTAAAATTCCAGCGAACTCAGCGCTGGTGTTTGAGGTAGAACTGCTCGAGATTGTTAAGTAATACATACAGCCTCGCAGAAAAGGCCCTCTTCGGAGTAATGCTGTTCACTTAAGCGGAGCAGCATTTCTATCCACCGGATAGCGGGTTTTTGATATCTTCACCGTCCGGGGCGTTGATCGCCTCGGACGGCGTCGTAACACCAACCCCGAAACTCCTGACCTAAGCTCCGACAAACGCTTCCCCGTTCTCGATATCGGCTGTGCATCCGCCATGACGATCAGCTGTACGGCAATGTATTTACAGGCGTGCTTAAAACTCATATCCGATGGACTTAAACCAAACGCCACCGCAGCCTGGGCTGACTCGCGCCGGATGATGTTGTACGTCAGCAACATCCCCCACACTTCCTGATAAATCAGGTCTACTTTCTTGCTGCGTAATGTAATCGCATTTCCCTGCATTGAACTTTTGATGTCACGGAACCCTAGTTCAATTTCCCAACGCTCCTGATATAGCTTCGCGACGGCGTCTGTACGGTATCGCTTAAACGGCAGTGAGGTATAAACCGTTTTGAGCTTTCCCCTGGATTCATAAGTTACTTCACGAACGGTCCAGAACTCCGGCAGTGTTGGGTTTCGTTTACGAGCCTGAGGTGACACCTTCATGCGCAGCTCACGATCATGTGCGTTATTACGGTGGATTTCTTCCGCGACCAATCCCTTGCGTGCTGGAATCAACCAATGTCGCTCCTGACCCTCCTGTTGCAGACTCAGCAATAAATCCGCACTCCAGAAGCCTTTGTCGAATAAGGTGATGGAGTGGTCGGGAATCCCGTTGGCAAAGTCTGCTGCCAGAGGAATTTCGCCGCGACGATACGGACTTATGCGTGCATCCATCACGATATGTGAGCGGACATTCATTAACGCCACCAGGCGTAACATTGGAAATGGCGTTTGTCGTTCGGTGGCTGTATTACCTGAACCAAAATGCTCACGCAGCTCCGGCGAATCCGGCGTACGCAACAGCGCCCCATCAACGGCCAGAACCTGCAAGCCATGCCAGTCATCACCGTTATAACGCTCACGTCCCCAGTGATGTCCTGTTTTACGGAACAGCCATTCTACAGGCTCGGCGCCTAGGCGCTGACGCGCTTCGCTGATACCACTGCGCGCCAGTAAATCGCTGGATGCGAGACCTTGAGCGCAGATATTCAGCCGGCGAACCACCTCATGAATCGGTTCGTCGCGGAATAAAGCCATGCCAAGCACCAGCCAAAGAACCTGATCCGATGGCAGGCGTCGACGGCGAATACTGGCTTGTGCAGAGAGTTGCAGAGCTGACTCGACCCACTCAACAGGGATATTTTGGGTGAATGCTGAAAGATCAGAGAAGTTGAACAGATCGCTCAGGTCGAGCAGGGACTGTTGAAAGTGCATAAAAAAATCCGGCATCAGGAGTCTGATACCAGATTTTCTTAGAAGCCTCGTGATGCTTCAAATGCTTAAGTGAACAGCATTACCTCTTCGGAGGGCTTTTTTGTGCCTGCTCATCGAGTGTGCGTATAGAAAACAGAAAGCCCGAATGCGTCAGGTTATTGAGCGACGGCTTCTTCTAGCTCTTCAGATACTTCGTCTTGTTGACCGCCGCGGAGTCCGCAGCCAGACATGTGGGAGAGTGTTCTCTCAAGACTTTCAAGTTGTTGGTCGGTCAATCGAATCGTATTTCCACAGACGCGACATATGGATTTGCGATCTATCCGTAATTTCTCAGCAGGCTGTGATGTGTAATTTTTACACTCAGGACAAGGCAGCGGGTACTGAACAACAGAAGCAACAGAAGACATAAGCAATAATTAAACAAAAACCAGTGTTGAAGCTGATTTATACAGCATTAAAGGTATTGTTTGAAGGGCATTGCGGGCGAAGTGTGAGAATGGTCGGGGTAGAGAGATTCGAACTCCCGACATCCTGGTCCCAAACCAGGCGCGCTACCAGACTGCGCTATACCCCGATCTAACAACTTAAAAGGCTGTGCCCCTCAAGTGGATGCGCATATTATAGATGGCTTAGATTCCCGTCAACGGGTTTTTCAAAAAAATGTTTAAAAACAAATGCTTCGGTTAATTTCTCACCAGACTGATGAAAGTCCGCCCCGCCCCCTTTGTTTTACGGCCCGGGCATGAGAAAATCGCGCGCTTTACAGCTTACTGTTAGGGTTGATACTCAATGACCGCACAACTGATTGACGGCAACGCCACCGCCAAAGCCATGCGCGAATCCATTAAAGAGCGTGTTGATGCACGCCTTGAGCAAGGCAAGCGTGCTCCCGGCCTCGCCGTCATTCTGGTTGGTACCGACCCAGCATCTCAGGTCTACGTATCGCACAAGCGCAAAGACTGCGAGCAGGTAGGCATAAACAGCAAAGCATTCGACCTCCCGGCAACAACCAGTCAGCAGGAATTGCTCGATCTTATCGACCAACTCAACAACGACAACGACGTCGATGGCATTCTGGTTCAGCTGCCGCTACCGGCAGGTCTTAAATCTGACGAGATTCTTGAGCGTATTGATCCCACCAAAGACGTCGATGGTTTCCACCCATTCAACGTTGGCCGTCTGGCTCAGCGCATGCCACTTCTGCGCCCATGCACACCTGCAGGCGTGGTTGATCTTCTTGATGGCACCGGCCAGGACATTACCGGCATGCACGCCGTCATCGTAGGCGCATCAAACATTGTCGGTCGCCCTATGGGCCTTGAGCTTCTGTTGAAGGGCTGCACAGTGACTACATGCCATCGCTTCACAAAAGACCTTGAAGGCCACGTAAGACAGGCAGACATCGTCGTTGTAGCCGTCGGTAAGCCTGGCATCGTTAAAGGTGAATGGGTGAAAGACGGCGCCATCGTCATCGACGTAGGCATCAACCGCCTGGACAGCGGCAAACTGGTTGGCGACGTTGATTTCGATGCAGCGGCACAGCGCGCATCACACATCACCCCTGTTCCCGGCGGCGTTGGTCCAATGACTCGCGCCAAGCTGCTTGAGAACACCCTCTTCGCTTGCGAAGAACTGCACGACCAGTAATCGCAATAGAAGTTACACATCAAAAAAGGGCGCACATGCGCCCTTTTTATTTAGCTCCACAAATCAACTCACGCCTCAACGATTATGAACACCTTCTAAACGCTCAGCCAGCCAGACCTTAATAATAGATTGGCGCGTCACGCCGAGGCGAGAAGCCTCCTTATCCAGAGACTCAATCATCCAGACTGGGAAATCGACATTCACACGCCGCTGGCTCTGATTTGGGCGCTTTAGCGCGGCCAGGTCCAGGTTATCGGTGACATCCACCTCGCCGGCGTCAAACTTTTCATCAAACTGTTTAGCTTTCATACAAAGCCACCTCTGAACGACGCGAACGTCTGACCGAAATAATCCGTACGTTACCACCTCGATAGGTGATCACCGCCGACCAATGCTTATGCCCAAGACGGGCAACTATCAGGTATCGCGGCTCATCTGCAACCAATGCAGGAATCTCTATCAAATTTGGGTCATCCCAGAGTTCCTGCGCAGCATTAAAATCTATACCGTGCTTAGCGAGATTAGCCTCACTTTTCGCCAGGTCATATTCGAATCCATTCATGTATAAAAATTATACCTTTTTTAAAAACAGCGCAAGCGCCGGGCGCTAGTCAAGCCTCCACAACTCACCCGCATCCGTAGCAATAAAGATGACACCTTCGCTATCTTCAAGCAACGCACGCAGCCTCTGACCACGCTCTTCAAAGTAGCGTTCTTCATCGACGGGTTTACCGTCCTTCATAACAATTCTGTTCAGATGCGTCAGTTTGAGCGCCCCAGACAACAAATCGCCCTTCCAGCCATACTTGTCGCTTCTGACTGAGATCAGGCTCCCCGGCGCAATCGACGGCACGTAAACTTTTGCCGCTGGCTGCATTCCATCCTTCTCCTTAACGCCGACATCAAAAGGCCCCCAGTATTCCTTACCCTGAGAAACCACAGGCCAGCCATAATTCTCGCCTTTAGCAATCAGGTTCAGTTCATCACCACCCCGCGGGCCGTGCTCAATAACCCACAGACGCCCCTCTGCATCAAAAGTGATACCTTGAGCATTGCGATGACCATACGACCAGATTTCATCCAGCCCCTGCTCCGACTCAATAAAAGGATTATCCTCAGGCACAGAACCATCGCGCTTCAAGCGGATCACAGTGCCAGCGTGTGTTCTGAGATCCTGGCCATTTTCACGGACACCGCGATCACCGACAGTAAAAAACACATGTTCGTCATCAAACGCAATACGGCTGCCAAAATGGCGGGACGTGTCCGATACTGAGGTAGTCACCAACAGAGTCTGACGGTCAGTCAGCATACCGCTTTTGAGATTTAACTTTGCTCGCGCCAGAGCGGTTGCAGCCTCACCCTGAACAGGCGCACTGTAGGTAAAATAAATCCAACCACCGGTTTTATAATCACGCGGAACAGCGACATCGAGAAGACCACCCTGACCATTCGCTACGACCTTAGGGGCGCCAGCGATGTCGCGTGCATCCCCAGACTGCACATCAATAAGAACGAAGTTACCTTCCTTCTCAGAGATCAGCAGCTTACCCGGCGCTATCTCAGCCATCCCCCACGGACTATCAAGCCCTCGGTAGACGACCTGAACCGAAGGCGCAGCGGATACAAAAGAAGAAAAGCCTGCCAAGAGAACAGACAGACCTAAAAGAAAGAAATTAAAGAGACGCATAATCCATCATTGCCCTGCTTAAGAGTTTCTGTTTAATGGCCACTATATCGGCATTATGTGGTCACTATGTCGACAGCAAGGTGCGAAATAGGTTCGCAGCTTTCCTATGAGCCAGTAGTGACAACCTCAGTCATGCCAGCCCAACCCACACCAACCCAACTAAGCCCAAGCCAATCAGGCGGGCCACAGCATGCGGGTTATCTCTTTTGCAGAAACTTCACGACAACCGCTTCTCACGATACCTGACCACAAAGGCGTAAAGTCCGAGCGACCGACACCCTCCGCCGCGGTGCGCAATGGGCCTAACGCCACTGAAGCGTAAGGAAACTCAGGAACTCCCGAAAAAACACAATCAAGGTCATTCATCACCCGGTTTTTAATTCCGCGAGCGAGGCGCCCGGAGAACACATTCGTCAGTGCAGTGACCGAGCTTTCATCCTTAATCGCAGCACGATGCAGAGCACTGGTCTTTGCTTCGTTGCAAAGCAAATAAGACGTACCAACCTGAACCGCTGCAGCACCCTGCCCTAAAAGCGCCTTCACATCAGCGGAAGAGGCAATGCCACCGGCAGCAATCACAGGGATAGACAATTCAGCGACGAGCCCCGAGAGCAACTCTACCAAGGGCAACTGAGAGTCGGCATCGTCGGTAAGAAACATCCCACGATGACCGCCAGCCTCAACTCCCTGAGCGATAACAACATCGGCGCCATTCGCCTGAAGCCAGCTCCCCTCTTCAACCGTTGTTGCGGTCGAGAGAACGACCGAGCCCCAGGATTTCACTCGTTCTAGCAACTCAGGCGACGGAAGACCAAAATGAAAACTGACGACAGGCGGCTTAAAGCTCTCAAGCGCATCCGCAACTTTATCGTCAAACGGCAAACGAAGGCCTGACATACCTTCTGGTGGCGACACGTCAAACTCGTCATAGTAGGTAGCCAAGGTTTTCTTCCAGGCACTTAGCGCAGACTCATCAACGCCCGGCATCTCATGACAGAAGAAATTCAAGTTGTAAGGTTTCGTGGAGCGCGCGGTAAAACTCTCTACCTCAGACACGATCTGGTCGACCGACAACATACCGCACGGGATAGAACCCAGCCCGCCCGCTTCTGAAACAGCGAGAGCTAGCTCCCAATTCTGAACGCCCGCCATTGGGGCCTGAATAATCGGTATATCAATACCCAGAGTTTCGCAGATGTCCATTTAAAGCACTCCTGATGACAGTAGCTCAATCCTAAACACTATTAAGCAGAGAGTCTTTGCTTTTCACCCGAACACTCAACCATATACTTGGCGGCATTCGCTCTACCTTCAGCAATCCCAGCCGTCCCGAGGTTCTTTTCTGAGGTGAATATGCCTGACCAGCCGGATCGACGGACGAATCAAAAACTGAAAACTCCCGAGAATAAACAACCAGATCGCCGCATGCTCAAATTGAGGAAACAGGAACAGAATGCTGCCTACCAAAAACCAAAGAGCAATCACAAAATCATTAGCGATACTGATCACTTCGTATCTACGCTGAATAACCAACCTTTCCTGACCGATACGCAACGTCAGCTGATCTTCAGACTCAGAGTTTTTCATGTGACCCTCCTGTTTAACCAATCGATAAACCTGGCATGTTAAATAGTGCCGTAGAGGGTCGACAGCAATCAGCGAGAGATGTTCAGGTGAAGGGTCAGAAAGCAGAGTTTAAGAAGAATCGAAAGAAGCTGGGAATAAACTAGTAATCTTCAATCTCATTCTTAGGTGTCTAGTTTTCATGGGTAACTCGGAGCTCTAACGCCGCTGTATGGGGCATTTTTTGTGTAGTGGAGTTTTGGGGTAAAGTGGCGAAGCCACCCCAAAACGGAGCGAAGCAAGAAATGTGATCTTGCCCCGATAAAACGG
>NZ_DDKU01000163.1:0-3489 GCF_002339775.1 Thalassolituus sp. UBA2590 | reverse complement strand
GCCACTCTTCGATCGGGCGACGCGTGGTACTTACCCCCCCGCCTCGACCCTGAAACCTTTTGTCGGTCTTGCCGCTCTGGAAGCTGGCAGTACCACCTGGAACTATAAAGTGCGCGATCCGGGCTGGTTCCAGCTTGAAAATGATGACCGCTTTTATCGGGACTGGAAGCGCGAAGGACACGGCGTCGTCGATCTTGAAATGGCCGTGGTGGAATCCTGCGATACCTACTTCTACGACGTTGCCGTCAAAACAGGCATCGATGATCTCACGCCATTCCTCGGCCAGTTTGGCTTCGGCCGGGATATGTCGATTGATGTCATCTCGGCAGTATCCGGGATTCTGCCAGACCGTGAATGGAAGCGAGCCACCGGTCGTGGCCCATGGTATCCGGGGGATACAGTCAATCTCGGCATTGGTCAGGGCTTTATGGCCGTGACGCCATTACAGCTCGCAACAGCGACCGCTGTTCTGGCCAATAAAGGCAAATGGGAAGTCCCAAGACTGCTCGCGGCAGAAGACAACGTCCCGACGGAGTTTCCACACGGCGATATCCCCGACATTACACTCAATGATCCTTCCGACTGGGATCGCATGTTCACGGCAATGGATCATGTGATTACCGGTCGTCATGGTACTGCCCGCGCCTTGCGCGCCAACCTCGACTTCCCGATTGCTGGCAAAACCGGAACCGCACAGGTCGTGGGTATTGAACAGGATGCCGAATACGATTCGGAAGCCCTTCAGGAGCGTCTACGCGACCATGCCTGGTTTATGGCGTTCTCTCCGATAGAGAAACCACAGATCGCCATTGCCGTCATCGTTGAAAATGGCGAATCATCCGGGCGCACCGCCGCACCGATCGCACAGTCCATCATCAATGAATACCTGGGAGGCGCAGAGGGCTGATGGCCAGTACAGATTTCAGTCGCACGGTCTCCACGCCGTCACAGCATCATACCTTCGACCGCAGCGGTGCCTTTTTCGCGCGATTGCACATCGACCTGATACTTCTACTGCTACTTATTGCACTCGCCACCACCGGGCTGGCTATCCTTTACAGTGGCAGCGGTCAGGAAATCGGCATGGTGAAACGTCAGGCTGTGCACTTTGGTATCGGCACCTTACTGCTATTCATTACTGCCCAGATTCCACCGCGCCTCTACCAACTTATCGCGCCCTGGGCATTAGCCGTAGGTACTCTACTATTGATCGGCGTATTGGTTGCAGGGGTCGGCGCGAAAGGCGCTCAGCGCTGGCTCGACTTACCCGGGCCTCTCCCCCGCTTTCAACCGTCTGAGTTGGTGAAGCTGGCATTACCATTAGCGGTTGCCTGGTTTATGGCCAAACGGCCCGTACCGCCGCGCTTTCGTGACCTTGTTCAGGCACTCGTCATTATTTTCATTCCAACGATTCTGATCCTGAAACAGCCTGATTTAGGCACATCGATACTGATCAGCACCTCAGGGTTGTTAGTACTGTTTTTTGCCGGGATGTCCTGGCTCCTTATTTTTTCCATGATCGGCATAGTCGCGGCGATGGCACCGCTGATGTGGTTTTTTGTGATGCACGCCTACCAGAAACAGCGGGTACTCACCTTTCTGAATCCGGAGTCAGACCCACTCGGCTCAGGCTGGAATATCATTCAATCAAAAACGGCGATTGGCTCAGGTGGCATTCATGGCAAGGGCTACCTGCAAGGCACCCAGTCGCAACTTGAATTTCTGCCTGAAAGCCACACCGACTTCATCATTGCCGTGCTGGCAGAAGAGCATGGATTAATTGGGGTCTGCCTGCTACTGGCGCTCTATGCCTTAATTATTCTGCGCTGCCTTTACATTTCCAGCCGGTGCGAAACTCTTTTCGGTCGACTGCTGTCTGGTAGCATGTCAGTTACATTTTTTATCTATGTCTTTGTGAATATAGGCATGGTCAGTGGCATTCTTCCGGTCGTAGGCGTTCCACTACCACTGGTAAGTTACGGCGGAACGTCTGTCGTCAGTCTGCTTCTGGGCTTTGGTCTGATTATGTCGATGTACACTCATCGGCAAAGGAAATAACAGGGTTATTACTATGTTGAAACATGTGTTAGCAGCAATCACCTTGGCGGTTTCTGCGCCTTTCGCAGCCGCAGCCTACGACCAGCACGAGCGTACCGATGAGTTCGTCGCTGAGGTGGAAAAAGAATACGGTATTCCGGCAGAAGAAGTACGTAACTGGCTGAAGCAGGCTGAAAAAATGGACTCTGTACTAGAGGCCATTCAACGCCCTGCCGAACGCACAATGAACTGGGCGCGGTATCAGGATATTTTTCTGACAAAAAAACGCATCAGCGCTGGTAAGAATTTCCTCGAAAGCCAGGCGGATATTCTTGCTGAGGCAGAGAAAAAATATGGGGTGCCGCCAGAAATTATTGCAGCCATCATTGGCGTAGAAACCTTTTACGGCACCCGCCAGGGTGGATACAGAGTGCTGGACTCGCTCTCTACGCTCGCCTTCGATTACCCGAAACGCCCTTTGTTCTGGCGCGAGCTGAAAGCCATGTTCGCCCTTGCCCGTGAAGAAGGTGTAGATCCGGGTACCATCAAAGGGTCTTATGCTGGGGCAATGGGCTACGGCCAATTTATCCCTACCAGCTACCTGCACTACGCTGTCGACGGTGATGGTGATGGCAAACGTGATCTATGGGGTAACCCAGTGGATGCCATCCACAGCGTGGCTAACTATTTCTCAGAACACGGCTGGAGAACTGACGAGCCTGTCACACACAGAGTCACCGTCAGTGGCGACAAACACGAACCGCTGGTGAATGTCAGCCGCAAACCGCAGCACACGGTTGCAGACCTGACGGCCGCAGGTGTTGAGTTGCCAGTCGATATCAAGGGAGATAAGCCAGCCAACCTGATGCGCCTTGAAGGTAAAGAGGGCGACGAATACTGGCTCGGTGAATACAACTTCTACGTTATTACTCAATACAACCACAGTAAGCTGTACGCCATGGCGGTGTATCAGCTCAGCCAGGCTCTGAGTGAGGATAAACAATGATGCGTGGGCTGGCCGTTCTGGTCAGTCTTATTCTGCTGCATGGTTGCGCAACGTCCCGTTATCAGCACGCGAACGATTTCACGCCGGCGCCAATCGCTGACATCAAGGCAATTGCTGATCCCGTGCCGGTATCCGAACCACGAAGTAGTCTGGGCAATCCGTCGCGCTATCGCGTGCTGGGTAAGGACTATGAAGTTATGAAGGATGCGGAGGGCTTCACGCAGGAAGGCATCGCTTCATGGTACGGAATGAAATTTCACGGTCACGACACCTCAAACGGCGAAACCTTCGACGTCTACAAAATGACCGCAGCACACAAAACGCTGCCACTGCCGTCGTACGTCAAAGTTATCCGCAAAGATCCCAGCCAGTCGGTCATCGTCCGGGTGAACGACCGCGGGCCATTTCACGAAGGCAGGATTATCGACCTGTCGTACGCAGCAGCG
>NZ_DDKU01000132.1:13441-13882 GCF_002339775.1 Thalassolituus sp. UBA2590 | reverse complement strand
GATCATCGACTTCACCGGCATGGAACTGGCAAACGCCTCTTTGCTTGATGAGGGCACCGCCGCCGCTGAAGCCATGGCGATGGCAAAGCGCTCGGTTCGCAAGAACAAATCAAACACCTTCTACATTGATGAGCTGTGTCTGCCACAGACCATCGACGTTGTCCGTACGCGCGCAGAAGCCTTCGGCTGGGAAATCATCGTCGGCCCTGCAGAGAAAGCGGCAGACCATGACGTCTTCGGTGCCCTATTCCAGTACCCGGGTCGTCAGGGAGAAATCACTGATTTCACAGATGTCATCAGTGCCCTGCATGAAAAGAACGCTCTGGCCGCGGTAGCCAGCGACCTGATGGCGCTCATCAAGATCAAAGCGCCGGGTGAAATGGGTGCAGACATCGTCCTGGGCAACGCTCAGCACTTTGGTGTTCCTATGGGCTTTGGTGG
>NZ_DDKU01000132.1:12981-13137 GCF_002339775.1 Thalassolituus sp. UBA2590 | reverse complement strand
TGGTGTTCCTATGGGCTTTGGTGGCCCACATGCGGCTTTCTTTGCAACACGCGATGCCTACAAGCGCTCTATTCCAGGCCGCATTATCGGTGTATCTATCGATGCTCAGGGCAATCAGGCGCTGCGTATGGCGCTGCAAACCCGTGAGCAGCACAT
>NZ_DDKU01000132.1:0-12675 GCF_002339775.1 Thalassolituus sp. UBA2590 | reverse complement strand
TGCAGACCCGTGAGCAGCACATCCGCCGTGAAAAGGCGAACTCCAACATCTGTACTGCACAGGTGCTGCTCGCAAACCTCAGTTCATTTTACGCGGTATATCACGGCCCGACTGGTCTGAAGACCATCGCCAACCGCATTCATCGACTGACCGATATTCTGGCAGCAGGCCTGAAGAGCAAAAACGTCGAACTTCTCAACACAACCTGGTTCGATACCCTAACGCTTAAGGTCAGCAATCGTGAAGATGTTCTGAAGCGCGCTACAGACCGGGAAGTCAATCTCCGTGATGATAAAGCACTCGGTTTGGGTAATGACACCTTGGGTGTGACACTGGGAGAAAAGACCACGGCAAGCGATGTCGCCGAACTCTTTGATATTTTCCTCGGCGCTGACCACGGACTTGATGTTTACGACCTCGACGAGGTCGTGGTCAAAGCTGGCTCAGACAGCGTACCCGCAGGTCTGCAGCGTCTGACCGGCTTCCTGGAACACCCGACCTTCAATAAGTACCACACCGAGCACGAGATGCTGCGTTATATGAAGCGTCTCGAAAGCAAAGACCTGGCGATGAATCACTCGATGATTACGCTCGGCTCCTGCACCATGAAGCTGAATGCCACCACCGAGATGATCCCGGTGACCTGGCCTGAGTTCTCGAATATCCACCCCTTCGCACCGAAAGACCAGACTCCGGGTTACGAGCAACTGGTTTCTGAACTGGATGGCTATCTGCGTAATATCACCGGCTTCGATGCCATCTGTATGCAGCCTAACTCAGGTGCACAGGGTGAATACGCGGGCCTGCTGGCGATCAAGAAATACCACGAAAGCCGCGGCGAAGGTCACCGTAATGTCTGTCTGATCCCGCGTTCGGCGCACGGTACTAACCCGGCATCGGCACAGATGGCGTCGATGCGGGTGGTTGTTACTGAGTGTGATGAACAGGGCAACGTAGATTTCGACGACCTGAAGAAGAAAGCGGAAGAGCTGTCTGATCAGCTGTCGTGTCTGATGCTGACCTACCCTTCGACACATGGTGTGTACGAGAAAGGCGTGAAAGAAATCTGCGACCTGATCCACCAGCACGGCGGTCAGGTGTATATGGACGGCGCTAACCTGAATGCTCAGGTGGGTGTGACTCAGCCAGCTTTTATCGGTGCAGACGTTTCCCACATGAACCTGCACAAGACCTTCGCTATCCCGCACGGTGGTGGTGGTCCGGGCATGGGCCCGATTGGTGTTGCCGCCCACCTGGCACCGTTCGTGGCGAACCACGCGGTACGCCCGATTGATGATGCTTCTAAGGGCAATGGCGCAGTCTCTGCTGCGCCATACGGCTCTGCCAGTATTCTCACCATCAGCTGGATGTACATCACTCTGATGGGCGGTTCAGGTCTGCGTACAGCAACACAGAACGCTCTACTGAAAGCCAACTATCTGGCGAAGCGCCTTTCTGCGCACTACCCGATCCTGTACTCAGGCCTGAACGGTCGTGTTGCCCACGAGTGTATCGTTGACCTGCGCCCGATTAAGGCAGAAACCGGCATCACCGAAGTGGATATCGCCAAGCGTCTGATGGACTACGGATTCCACGCACCGACCATGTCGTTCCCAGTAGCGGGTACCTTTATGATCGAACCTACGGAATCTGAAAGCAAAGCCGAGATAGATCGCTTCGCTGACGCTATGATCGCAATCAAAGCTGAAATTGATGCGGTACAGAACGGCGTTCTGGATGCCGAGAACAACCCGCTGAAGAACGCACCACATACCGCGGCAGTCGTGACCGGAGAGTGGGAGCGCCCTTACTCACGGGAGCTCGCTGCTTTCCCTGTGAAGGAGCTGGGTGCTCATAAGTTCTGGCCAACGGTAGGCCGTATCGATGACGTATACGGTGACCGCAACCTGATCTGCTCTTGCCCTGCGATTGAGAACTACGAAGACTGAGTTCCGGTGATATAAAAAAGCCCGCGTACGCGGGCTTTTTTATTATCCAGAGTGATTATCTACAGCAACCGACAGATGGCGCCGTTTCATAGAGAACGGGCGGGAACTGTGCTTCTCCAACCAATCACCCAACTTGTCTGATTCAATAGGATGAGCAAAGAAATACCCCTGTATCTCTTCGCCACCCAGTGACAGGACTTTATCGAGGTCATGGCGATTCTCAACACCCTCGACAATAACCGACAGTTTCAAACCATGCGCCAGCGAGACAATACTCGAAAAGAGCCCTTCACCACCGTTGCTAAGACCAGCCACGAAGGACTGATCAATCTTCAGAGTATCCAGCGGGAAATCGCGCAGGTAGCTGATTGATGAATAGCCTGTACCAAAATCGTCGATAGAGATGCGCACACCGAGATTACGCAGAGTGCTCAGAACCTGGCGGATCTGAAGTACATCACCAGCAAACACAGATTCCGTCAGTTCGAGCTCCAGTCGTCTTGCGGGCATATTGGCCTCAGCCAGTGTAGACACAACATCGTCGACAAAATCGTGCTGCCTCAGCTGCATCACAGAAATGTTCACCGCCACACGTAAATCAGACTCAGGCGCCTCTTTCATAAGCGTCTGGCAGGCCTTACGAAGAATCATACGTCCCATTGCAGGCATCAAACCGGATTCTTCTGCGAGAGGAATAAAGGTTCCGGGGCTGATAGCAACATTGCGAACATTATCGTGCCAACGCGCCAGTGCTTCGAAACCGGTCAGGCTGCCATCTTCTACGGATACGAAGGGCTGCATAGCAATTTCGATCTGGTCGTTATCAATGGCGTAGCCAAGGGCCTGCACCAGCTGCAATCGCTCGGATGCTTCATGGCCCCACTTATCATCGTAAACAGATACGCCCGTTTTCCGTGATTTCGCGCGGTAGACCGCAATATCGGCGTGTTCGAGGAGCTGCTCTGCACTGGTTCCGTGCTCAGGGCAAAGCGCAATACCGACACTGGCACCGAGAGACACCGGGCCACTATCAAGATCTATAGGTTTGCGAAGTTCAGCGACCAGCTGGGTAGCGAACTCTTCAACCTGAACTTCAGAGACATCACGACGTTCCAGGATGACAAACTCATCACCTCCCCAGCGAGCACAGATCACCTGATCGCCACAAGCGTTTGCAATACGCGCTGCGATGACGCGCAGTACATGGTCACCAGCAAGATGCCCAAGACCATCGTTCACCTCTTTAAAGCGGTCGAGATCAAGCAGGTACACAGCAAAACCTGCCTGCTCATCATTCTGCTCTTTCAGCGCTTCACTGACCTTACGTGAGAAATAGTAACGGTTGCCGAGGCCGGTCAGCATGTCGTGAGTGGCCTGATAGTTAAGTTCCTCTGTGCGCTCCTCGATCTGCTTCTCAAGGTTCGCATTAACCTCAGTCAGACGCTCGCGTGCATCCGTCAGATCATTGTTCAGTTCGGCCATTTCACGGGAACGAAATTCGGTAAGGCGCTGAAGAAGACGACCTTTTTGTGAATGCAGTGCTGACCGGTGGATGTTCTCAACCACAATCAATAAGGAAACAGAAGCCAGCATTCCCAGAGACACCATCGACCAGACCTCTTCACCTGAGAACAGGATCAGTACCGGCGGCACCAGACACATAGCACTGTTGAGGTAGAGCAGAAGACGATCGCTGGTAATACCCACCGTACTGATCACGGCAATGACGATGAACATACCGCTGACGACACCGAGACTGAAACCGCTCATGATGTCATGGAAGAGTATCAGTAAGCTGTACCAGGCAAGCTGATTCAGAACTACGCCGGCACCAAAGAGCAAACGCCAATCCCGGAGACGCAGCCTTTGTGGGTTTTCAACATGTGCCAGGAATCCCGCAGTCCGCAACGTCTGTACCGACAGATAACCCAGCAACCAACACCAGAGCAGGCTTTCGTATGCTTCAACCCTGAGGGTAATAACCATAAAGAAGGCGGCAACCGCCTGCATCATTACCGCAGGGGTGCTGTTAGCATGGAGAGAAAATACGAGGCGCTTGCGAAAGCCCTCCTCTGACATGTCGGGCTCCTGATCAGGAGCGCCATCGACTTCGTTTTTCTTGAGTGCGAGCATGTCCTTACGATGAAGCCAGCAGAAAGTCCCCACATCCATGAACAACAACATTACACCACACAGGCCGAAGGCTATGACAGAGTCATCATTCAGTAAGGTCAGCTGGATAGCCAAAGGCAACAGGTTGAGAGCGAGCAGCCCCATGCCGATTATGGGAAACAGGGCGAACGGCAGGCAATGCGCATACACAACGACAATAAAAATAGAGACGGCAATAAGGCGGGTATCAGCATCCAGCTCAGGCAGGATGACCATGCCCACGATACTCCAGAGC
Source organism: Thalassolituus sp. UBA2590 (assembly GCF_002339775.1). Classification (NCBI taxonomy): domain Bacteria; kingdom Pseudomonadati; phylum Pseudomonadota; class Gammaproteobacteria; order Oceanospirillales; family Oceanospirillaceae; genus Thalassolituus; species Thalassolituus sp. UBA2590. Next base: position 8,319 of record NZ_DDKU01000132.1, on the reverse strand, counting down.
GTAACCATAGCGATGGACATGTAGAGCAGGTTGCGCCTCGCAGTTGTTGGGCGCCTCTTCTCTTCTGGCGTACGAATATAACGGTAGGCGTAGGTTGCAGGCACCAGGTAGAAAGTCAGTAAGGCAGATACTATATCCCAGTGGGGCCAACCCGTACGGAGAGCAACCATGGCCAAAGCGGCTATGCTGAAGCCCAATGCAACAAAAGCTCCTGCAATCGCTCTCTTCATCAGCGAAAGAGTTCTCTCGTCTGCGTACTCTTCAGTAGCCCGCAAATTCTTTGGGAAAAAGTTCGACATCAACATGCTGTTGCGCACCAAAACGTATTTTTATTATTTGCAGTGCCTTCCCTGAGCGCGGATGCGAGCCCAATGAATCAGAGCCACATCTGACAACACTTATTCTAAACAAGTGTACACCAGAAAATGTGACCCTATTAACGTTTGTTCGTTTTTTAATTGATCTTTACTCAGCAAGCGGCGTCTGGCTGACATTGCTGTCAGTAAATCTCTCCTTCTCTCCGAATCCTGATCTGAAATTTTCAATCGAAGCTTCGTTGTTACAAATCATTCGCACTTTTACTCCTAAAAAACTTGCGTTTGATAGTAATTCGTATTTATACTGGCATCAGTTTCTTAACAACAACTCAGGTGAGCTTAAATGTACGTATGTATCTGCAAAGGAGTGACTGACCGCGACATCGTTGCTGCTGCTGAGCAAGGTGCTACCCGCATGAGCCAATTGAAAGAGTGCACAGGTCTCGGAAGTCAGTGCGGCAAATGTGCTCGTGATGCCAAGGCCATCTTTAACGAAGCCAAGCAGACTGCCGCTCAGATGAGTCACCTTTTCTCGGCTGCCTGAGAGTCAGCCTGAGTAACCAGATTCGTTACTATTTCGACCTGCATTAAGCCATCAATGCCTATCATTTATGGCCAAATATCCCCCAAATAAGGGACTGAAAACTAAATCGTTTTCAGTCCCTTATTTTTTTCACCCCAAAGCTCCCTAATCGTTTGACTCAAGACCAAATCAGTATCCAGAATAGAGTCATATTCACTCACAGGGAGACGCTGGCAATGAAAGGCGACGCTAAGGTTATCGAGCACCTCAATACAATTCTGGCCAATGAACTGGTGGCCATTAATCAGTACTTCCTGCATGCGCGCATGTACAAAGACTGGGGGCTCAAGAAAATTGCGGATCACGAGTACCACGAGTCAATTGATGAAATGAAACACGCAGATGTCCTGATCGAGCGTATCCTCTTTCTGGAAGGCTTACCCAATCTTCAGGATCTGGGCCGCCTCATGATCGGTGAGAACACCAAAGAAATGATCGAGTGCGACCTCAAGCTCGAGATGAAGGCCATCCCAGACTTGCGTGAAGCTATTGCCTACTGTGAAGAAGTAAAAGACTACGTCAGTCGTGACATGCTCAACGACATCCTTGAATCAGAAGAGGAACACGTCGACTGGCTTGAAACTCAACTGAGCCTGATTGATAAGATCGGCATTGAGCGTTACCAGCAGTCCCAGCTGGAAGAAGACGACGACTGATCAGTCTATCGCGTACTAAAAAAGCCCCGTCAGGTTCAGCTGACGGGGCTTTTCTATGTTAGGAATGGCTCCGTGAGGAGCCGGGCTGACTGATCAGTACAGAGACAACCAGTCTGCCTTCAACATACCTTCACGGATACGCTGAGGGTGGTTACCCACATCAATGCGCTTGATCTCTTCACGAGTCGCGTAGTTGATAACAGATACCTGATCAGTCTCACTCCAGGAGATCAGACAGTTCTCACCACTGCGGTCAGATACTGCCCAGTAGGCCTTCTTACCCAGACCTTCCAGAATGGTGTACTCGAACGTTTCGCGGTCAACGATCGCCGCGTAGTCATCCATGGTGCCAGCTACACAAAGAGCCGAATCATCTGCACTCATCGCAAGTCCGTGATGCGCAGAATCATTCACGTAGTAAACCTTAGGCAGGTAAGGAACCATATTCGGTAGCTCCGCCAGACGCGTGATGGTTTCCGTCTCCATATCAAACTCAACCAGGCCATGCAGGAACGACAACTGGAAATAGAAGAAGCGATAATCGCTGGTGTGTGCCATCGGGCGAATCGACGGGCTCAGATCACTGAGGCCAGCCTCTTCCAGCTTCGCCTTAATGTCGATATCTTTAACGATCTGTTCGGCTTCTGTGTCGTACACGATGAACTTACGCTCACCGCGTGTGGTATCACGCAGAACCCGACCATCAAATGGCATGAATACGAAACCGATACTGGAGTGATAAATATACTTACCATCGTCAGAGTAGAGGTTTTCATGCGGTGAGTTACCGGTTGGGAACCGCCCTTCCTCTTCACCTGTGTAAACATTCAGCAGATGAACAACACTGCCGGTAGACGCCGATACCGCGACCTGAGTACCGTCCGGAGACAGCGCCATATGGTCGGAACGAACGCCATCAACTTCGAAACGCCAGACGATTTCACCGTTATCGAGATCCAGTGCTACTACGTCCGCGAAGCTTGGGCGGGAAACGATCAGCAGCTCACCGTCGTTGGTGCTGTACATGTCATCTACGTATTGGTCGTTCCCTTCACCAATAAGCTGACGTATACCCAGGAATACCGTGTAACGCCAGAAATCAGCTTTGATTTCCTCCATGCGCTCTTCGTAATCAGGAATACCGTTAACGCGGCCCAGAATTTCGTAGTTATCACCATCGATAACGTCGATAGTACCGTCCCAGTTGTTACCTACGAAAATAGCCGGACGTAAACCATCAGAGTAGTCAGGCTGATCAACAACGACCTCTTCTTCCTCTTCAGCAGGAGGCGAAGGAAAGAGCCAGTCGAACCAACCAGCTGACGCTGGTGCAGAGAATACGGCCGCCGCTGACGCAAACGCCAGTGTCAGGCCTGTTTTACGGAAGTTCATAGTAACCCCAGATATTTATCATTATTTTTATGGTGTGTTTTCACACAGATCAATGATGCTACTTCCTTCGCTTGCAGACCTTCAACCGGTTGGCCAGATATGACGTATCCCTTGTCTACTCTGGCGTGAATAGAGGCGTTAACCAATGAAAATCCCCCCTGTTACCCGTCACCTCAAACATTGCCCCGATATTGCGCACATGCACCACAAGGTTACATCAGCAGCCACAGATAGACGTTTGAACTGTTTTGGGGCCTAAACAGATTCCGCTTCTTTGATTTAATTCTTCTTTAGCTTCTGAAGTACAAGCGATTGAAAACTAATATTTTTTTAAATTCAGATTTCAAAAGATAAAAAATTTAGCCCCCTAAACAGTTAAAAAAGTGGCCTGCACGTTGCAGTGAAGAATTTACGGCATTGAAAAAAATCAGCCGATAATTCGCTGACAGAGTACAAGAGTGCTCTCTCATGACAGGCAGGAGACTTTATGTCTGACCACTGGCAAGAGACATTAAGCTTCGCGAAAAATATTCGTCGCGAACTGCATCAGCGCCCGGAGTTAAGCTGGGAAGAGCACGCGACGGCAGAAAAAATCCGCACCGTCCTCACTGACCTTGGAATACGTTGGAAAAAATGCGCAACAACCGGCACGGTTGCCGTACTGAATGAGCAGGGTTCAACTCCTGCCATTGCGTTGCGCGCTGATATCGATGCACTGCCCATTAATGAAGACACCGACGCCGACTGGTCATCGACCAGTTCTGGCTGCATGCATGCCTGTGGTCATGATGGCCATACGGCGGTTCTACTAGCCACTGCACGTTGGCTGAAGCTCCACGAAAACGAACTTTCCCGTCAAGTTATTCTGTTATTCCAACCCGCTGAAGAAGGCGGCCATGGCGCCCGTGAAATGATTCGCGAAGGTGCACTGGAAGGCGTCAGCGAAATCTACGGCTGGCACAACTGGCCGGCACTGCCTTACGGCACAATGGCCTGCCCTGATGATCTGATTATGTGTGGTAACGGAACGTTCGATATCCGCTTGGCAGGTAAAGGTGGGCACGCCAGTCAACCAGAAGTCTGCAACGATGTCGTGTTAGCAGGCTCTGCCATCGTGGTCGCCATGCAGCAAGTGGTGAGTCGCCGGTTACCGCCTCAGGCAAATGCGGTGGTCAGCGTAACTCAGTTCAATGCGGGTAACGCCCCTACGGTATTGGCTGACAGTGCGACCATCGCTGGCAGCATCCGTGTGCCTGACGAAGCAACCCGCGAGCTGGTCAATCACTCCATTACAACAACTGCCGAAAACACTGCGGCAGCGTATGGTGTTGAGTGTCAGGTAACACATCACGGCCGCTACCAGGCAACCATTAATCACCCTGTTCAGGCGCAGGCAGCAAGAGCCGCCTGGACTGAGCTTTACGGCGACAAAGCGCTTGATCATGGCCGACCAATGCCGGTCATGGCGTCAGAAGATTTCAGTTACTATCTACGGGAAATTCCCGGTGCGTTTGCACTGATCGGCAGCGACGACGGTCGCCGTAACCCGTACCCATGCCATAGCCCACATTACGACTTTAACGACCGGCTGATCGAAGATGTCTGTCGTTGGTTCTGTCGTTTAACCGGGATGCGCACTCCCCCCTGAGTTCCAATCCACTCCGATAACAACATTTATTAACGAGAGGATCAGACTCATGACTATTTTTGAGCAGCGCGAATCAAATGTGCGCGGCTACAGCCGCGTTTACCCTGTTACTTTTACGACCGCTAAAAATGCGCGTCAGACCGATGATACTGGCAAGGAATATATCGACTTTTTTGCCGGCGCAGGTGTGCTGAATTTTGGCCACAATAACGAAGCCATGATTAACGCCATGATCGACTACATGAAAAACGACGGCGTACTTCATAGTCTGGATATGCAGACCAGTGCCAAAGCTGAGTTTATGCAGACCTTCACGGATCTGATTCTGGAACCGCGGAATATGTCACACCGTATACAGTTTATGGGGCCGACAGGTACCAATGCGGTGGAAGCAGCGATGAAAATTGCGCGCCGAGCAACGGGCAGAACCGAAATTCTCGCCTTCAGTCAGGGCTTCCACGGCATGACTCTGGGCTCACTGGCCGCTACTGCAAACGAATATTTCCGTAACGCCTCTGGTGTACCACTCAATCACGTCCGCCACGAGGCATTTGGCTGCGAAGTTCCCTGCAGTGGTTGTAACCAGGGATGTGGCCTTGAAGCTCTCGATCACCTTCGTGCGCGTTATCTCAATACCTCAAGCGGCATGGCCAAGCCTGCGGCCATCTTACTGGAAACCATTCAGGCGGAAGGTGGTGTGAATGTCGCCGGAAAAGAGTGGATGAAAGGAGTCGCCGCCCTCGCAAAAGAGCTCGGTTCAGTTCTGATCATTGACGACATTCAGGTCGGCTGCGGTCGTACAGGTAATTACTTCAGCTTCGATGATCTGGGCGTAATGCCGGATATCGTCTGCATGGCAAAAGGTATCGGTGGCATAGGCACACCGATGGCGATGAACCTTGTACACCCTGAACTGGACAAGCACTGGTCACCAGGTGAACACACAGGAACGTTCCGGGGTCAGAATCTCTCCTTCGTTGCGGGTAAGGTCGCCCTCGATTATTTCCGGAATGACGACTTCATGAAGGAAGTAAAAGATAAATCCGTATTGGTTGATCAATACCTGCAGCCACTGCTCCACGCGGATAAAAGCCTGCAATTACGCGGCAAAGGCATGATCTTCGGGTTGGATATGGGCTCAGGTGAGCGCAGTGCAGCCGTAGTTCAGGAATGCTTTAAAAAAGGATTAATCATTGCAGCCTGCGGAACGGGTGGCAAAGTCCTGAAAATTATCCCGCCATTGACGATTCCCAAGTCTGATTTAATCGCAGGCCTGGAAATTCTGACTGAATCTGTCCGCAGCGTTATGGAGAAAGCCGCATGATTGAACGTGATGATATGACTTTTCCGCACGAAGAATACGTGCGCCGGATCGAAGAACTGCGTCAGCGGATTCAGGAGCGACACCTCGATGCCGTCGTTATTTCTGACCCTGAAAATATCATGTACCTGACGGACTACCAGACCACAGGGTACAGCTTTTTTCAGGCCTTAGTCGTACCGCTCGAGAAAGAGCCTTTCATGATTACGCGTGCACTCGAAGAATCGAATGTTATTGCCCGGACCTGGGTAGAGGTCACACGCCCTTACCCCGATACTGGTGATGCCATTCAGATGCTGGTCGATGCATTGCGCGAATTTGGGCTAGCTAATAAACGCATCGGTTACGAGCGTAATAGTTACTTTTTCCCGGCTTACCATCAGGATGTGATTCACACCTCACTTAAAGATGGAAAGCTACTCGACTGCTTTGGCGTTGTTGAGGAAGGCCGTGTCTGCAAATCGCGCGTAGAAATAGAAATAATGAAACGCGCGGCCGTCGCTACCGAAGCCGGCATGGTTGCCGGTATTGATGCCTGTCATGCTGGCGCTACCGAGAATGAGGTCGGTGCAGCCATCAGCGCCGCTATGTTCCGTGCCGGTGGTGAATTTCCCTCTGTCATGCCTTACGTGACGTCCGGCCCCCGCACCATGATTGGTCACGCCACTTGGGAAGGTCGTGTTATTCAGCCCGACGAGCATGTATTTCTTGAAGTGGGTGGCTGCTACCGGCGTTACCACACGGCCATGATGCGTACCGTCATGCTGGGCAATATGCCGGACTCTATGTACCAGGCTCAGGAGACAATGAAAAAGGCGCTGGACGCTGTCCATAATATCGTTCAGCCGGGAATGACTGTGTCAGACGTTGATAACCTGGTGCGCAATATTATTTCAGATAACACCGTGGGGGCTCGCCTGATAACCCGCTCAGGTTACTCGATTGGTATCGCCTTCCCACCAAGCTGGGATGAGGGCTATATCGTCAGCCTGAAGCAAGGTGATGGCACCGTCTTGAAAGAGGGTATGACATTTCACCTGATCCCATGGATGTGGGGCGTTGATGGTGATAAGACCTGCGGCATTTCAGATACGATTCACGTCACAGAAGACGGTTGCGAATCTTTCTTCTCACTGGATAGGGATTTCACTGTAAAACCTGAAGAAACACACAAAAATGCAGCCATTGATCTTGGTACTGCCCGATCAAAAAAAGGTGCGAAAAGTAAGTCATCCACTGCTGAAAACGACAAAGAAGTAGCCAGCAAAAGCGACGCGACAGCGTAAGGAGGAGTGACCATGCTTAATCCAATTAATCCTACGACCGGCACTGCTCTGCCTGAAGTTGAATCACTGACTCTGGCAGAGGCAGAAGATACGATCGGACAAGCTGTTGCAGCAGCTCCAGCCTGGGCGGCGATGAGTTACAGTGAACGGGCAAAATGCCTGATCAATATTGCCGCCGAGATGCGGGAGTCAAAGGAAGAACTGGCGCAACTGATGGCAAAAGAAATGGGCAAGCCGTTGCGCGAAGGTCTGGGCGAAGTAGAAAAATCTGCTTTCTGCGCGGAATATTACGCTGATAATGGAGAAGCCTTTCTGGAGACGGAAACACTGGCATCCGACGCCACCGACAGTTACGTCTGCCACCAGCCACTTGGAACCGTGTTAGGGATTCTTCCATGGAATGCACCAGTCTGGCTGGCCCTGCGTTTTCTGGCCCCTGCCTTAATGGCGGGCAACACCTGCGTTATGAAACCCGACCCGAATGTTCCTGAATCTGCCGCCTGTTTAACGCGAATTTTTCAGAAAAACCTGCCCGATGGCGTTATGCAGAATTTACCCATCACAACGGAAATCGTGGGTGATGCCATCGACCATCCGGGCATTAAAGCCGTTTCATTCACCGGCTCAAGTGGCGCCGGTCAGAAAGTCGCAGCACGGGCTGCCGCTGGGCTGAAACCCGCAGTTCTTGAACTGGGCGGCTCAGATCCCTGCATTGTTCTCAACGATGCTGATATTCAGAAGGCCTGTGACGTCATCACACTGTCACGCATGATTAATGCAGGTCAGTCGTGCATCGCAGCGAAGCGTGTCATCGTTGAAGCTGGCGTTTACGACGACGTATGCCGCGAATTAACCGAGCGTTTTAACGCACTGGAACTGGGCGATCCCTCACAGGAGAACCAATGCATCGGCCCTATAGCGCGCGAAGACTTACGCGACCAATTACACAGTCAGGTTATGCGCTCCATTCAGGATGGTGCTGAATGCTTAACGGGAGGCGAGAAACCGGATATGCCGGGCTTCTTCTATCCACCTACTCTATTGGCTGGTGTCACTTCTGAGATGGCGGTATTCCGTGAGGAAACTTTCGGCCCTGTTCTGGCCATTTGCAAAGCA
>NZ_DDKU01000105.1:0-9079 GCF_002339775.1 Thalassolituus sp. UBA2590 | reverse complement strand
GGACTGGTAGTTCAGTTGGTTAGAATACCGGCCTGTCACGCCGGGGGTCGCGGGTTCGAGTCCCGTCCAGTCCGCCATCTTTTTTAAGATCCCCTTTTTAAATATACGCCTGGTTCGAGTCCTCGGAGTGCCGCCCAACTTGAGCGCAAGCCCGGCCGTCCGCCATCTTCTTTTAGATCCCCCTGCTTCGTTCGATATTTCGTAATTAGTCTCTTTCATCTCCAACAGATCTTTACGCTCCGCTATCAGAGTTTCTGAGCCAATGTCATATCCACGTCATATTGGCTGACTATCTTTTACACATAGTCGCAGGGAAGTCTGGGAACTCGGGCAAGGATGCCTGGTCTGTTCTCCAGCGGCGACTATATTTACTTTAAGTGGCACGCTATATGCTGGATTCGTTTGAGTACTTTCTTCACGATCAGCTGTGTACTTTAAGTTGTCGCTCGGGAAGTGTTCCTGTAGTGGCAAACCAACAGGATTGGATTAACAACAAAAAGGAGATCGAAAATGTCTGATTACATTGAAGATCTGTTAGATGTCGGCTTTGACGATTACGAAGACGACTGTGATGACGCCGTAGAGATGTAACTGCGGCTCTGCCCTAGCGGCAGTTTTCCCTATAGCGGCCCGGCGCCTCGCCGGTCCAGCGCCGGAATGCGCGCTGGAATGCCGCAGCAGAACCAAACCCCAGCAAATACGCTATTTCCCCCAACGTCAGTGACGTATCCCTGATATAACTTACCGCCAGATCTTTGCGCGTTGCGTTGAGCACATCCTGATAGGTCTTTCCTTCAGCCTGAAGGCGCCTGCGAAGCGTCCAGGGCGCCATATTCAGTCGACTGGCAACCTTACTCAGCTCGGGGGTCTCACCGTCCAACAGCGGCGCCACAGTGCGGGCCACCTGCTCTGTCACGCTAAGACCGAGCCTTACTCTGTCCAGTTCGCGTTCCGCCTGTCGTTTCAGCCCTTCATGGATAGAGTGGCAACTTTGGATCACGGGTAAATTCAGTGCTTCATTTTGGAGCACTAATCGATTAGAACCGGCGCCAAAATTCACCGGACACTTGAAGTAGCGACGATAAACATCTGCATACCCCGGATCTGAAAACTCGATATCGACAGACTCAAGGATGCCATCGGTTTGCCCGCTGATGACACCAAGGATGTGTGCCCAACTCGAAAGCACCGAGTCGACCACAAACAGGTTATAGGCGTTGTAGGGGCTAACAGAGTAGAACTTAAGCGCGGGCTTACCCTCTTCTAACGTGAACGAACTCGCACCACGCGCATTAAAACTCGACAGTAGTTCAAAGCCTGCTATCGCCTGACAGGCGCGGCGGAGATCCGGAGCGGTCATAGCGACCAGGCCCGCCAGACCCAGCTGAGCTGGCCAGGTATGGCGGCCCATTTCTAAACCAAACCAAGGGGATTTGGTTTGCTGAATGGCATCGTGTCCGATGCGCATGAAACGAGGGATACTGATTCGGGTATCAGGCGATGCCAGCGTTTCAGGAAGGATATTGTACTGACCCAGCAGCGCATCCGGGTCAGCACCGAGGGTGCGCATGGTGGATGCAATCACCTCGACGTAGGTAATGCTCAGATCACCCAGCTTCATGTTTGATCAGGCGTCCATTCCATCATCGTCATCCTTCTCAGGAGTGACCTCTTCACCTTCATCCGGCTCGTAAAACTCAAGCAGGAATTGGTAGCTGAGCGAGAGTACGGTGATTGATATCAGTGTCATACTGTATATGCCAAAGGCAGCCACGATATCCGTCACCACATTCTCCAGCGACACTAACAGTAGAAATGGGAGGTTAACCAACAAAGGCAGAGCCAGCGCTACGATAACCAGGCGAGTGCCATTTCCTTTGCTCATCCGCCAGGCCCGCCCTAGATCAGAGCCCTCTGTGCCGATAGCAATTTCAGGCAAGGTAATCGACAAACGTGCGAGGATGTAAAGCATCAACATGAAGGCCGGAATAAATGCCAGACCAACCACTTGCTGCATCGCCGCAGGATCATTCGCACCGGTCACTATTCCCATAATGACTAACACTACAATAGTCACACCAAGGCCAGCGCCCACGGAAACAAAAACCAACAGCAGTGAACGAAGTAAGTAACGCCAGTCAGAGCGATTGGGAACTCGGAGTGCATTGCTAGGCCAATGAGACGAATCCTGCAAAGTGAAACGGTGCACAGTGGTCGCAAGAAGGATACTCAATAGCCCGGATATGACAGTGACTATCCAGAATTCCAAAGGAAAGCCCATCTCCATATTTCCGCCTTCCTGACCCATCGCAGCAATAATAGGCTCAGTAATAGCTGCGCTATATCTATCAAGAACCACCAGTACAAGAATAATGGGGAGAAACATACTTAATAAGCGACCGCGCTTTGCCCACAGCAAAAACAACGCGTCTTTGAACAGCTCAAATACCGGGATTCTGGCTTCCAGGCCAAGCGGACTTTTCATTCTTACTCCAACGACAAACGAGTGCTAAAAAAATGCCCCTGAACAGAGGCTCTGTCAGGGGCATTAGTTTACCTGCTTTCGGCGGTATTATCCCGCAGGCGGCACGTCACCGTGCTTTTTCTTGTGACGTGCCAGCATGCTCTCTGGTTTGAGCAGGAAGCTCGCCAGAGCAGGCAGCAGTATCAAAGCACCAAGCATGTTCCAGAGGAACATAAAGGTCAGCAGAATACCCATATCGGCCTGGAACTTAATCGGCGAGAGCATCCAGGTGGCAACACCAATGGCCAGAGTCACACCGGTAAAACTAACGGCCTTACCCGTAGAGCGCAGGGTTTCAAAGAAGGCTTCCTGCATCGACTTACCAGCCAGAATCATAACTTCGAGGCGGTTGTAGATATAAATACCGTAGTCGACACCGATACCGACACCCAGCGCGATCACTGGCAGCGTTGCCACCTTCACACCGATATCCAGGTACGTCATAAGCGCCTGACTCAGAATAGAGGTCAACGCCAGAGGGATCAGGATACAAGCCACAGCTCGCAAGCTACGGAAGGTGATAAAGCAGAGTACAAAAACAACCACGTAGACGAAGATCAACATAGTGCCCTGCGCATCAGCAATCACCTGATTCGTCGCCGCTTCAATACCCGCGTTACCAGAAGCTAACTGGAAGCGCACAGGCACCGAATCAATTTCACCCTCTTCGATCGCCTGCCCGAGCTCGTTGTAACGATAGCCGTAGAACTTCATATCGACGTCATCGTCGTAGCTGTCTTTAAAGTTTTCGACAGCGGCGACCACAGTCTCAAGCGTCTCAGCTTTGTGATCATTCAGGTAAATGATCACAGGCGCCATGGAGCAGTCTGAATTCAGCAGTGCGCCCGGTGCGCGCTGAATGGAGGTATTCAGAACTGTCTGGTTGCGCGACAACGCTGACCAGTTCAGGTTACCTTCGTTCATCGATTTGGTTACCAGCTTGGACACAGTGACCAGAGAGGTCGCAGACTGAACGCCCGGAACGTTCTCCATGTACCACATAAAGCGATCCATAGCGTCCATGACTTTATAAGCATTACAACGCTCAGGAGCCGTCTCGACCATAACAACAAATACGTCTGAACTGGTGGAGTAATTCCCGACCATAAAGGCGTTGTCTTTGTTGTAACGGCTGTCAGCGCGAAGTTCTGGCGCACCTTTATCAAGGTCACCAATTTTCAGATCCTGACTGTAATAGTAACCACCGATCCCCATTGCGATAGCGATAGCAATTGGGAATGGTGCAACCTTACGGCTGGCAAAGGCAGAGAGGCCACGCCATACCGGCGCCTTGCTCTGAGATGCTCTATACGCATGGTCGATACCCGGCTGGCTGATACCGATGTACGACATGATCACTGGCAACAGTACCAGGTTGGTCACGATGATCATTGCGACACCCACACTCGCTGCGATCGCCAGTTCCTGAATTACGCCGATATCAATAAAGAGCAGCGTCAGGAAGCCAATCGCGTCGCTGAGTAGTGCCAGCATGCCTGGGACATACAAACCACGGAATGCGTGACGAGCCGCCTGAGCAGGCGATGCCCCTTTACCGGATTCAATCGCAATGCCGTTGATGATCTGAACACCGTGACTGATACCAATCGCGAATACGAGGAAAGGCACCAGAACAGAATACAGGTCGATGGTGAATCCCATCAGCGCCAGTGAACCTAGCTGCCAGACCACTGCAATCAGAGATGCCACAATAGGAACGATGGTGCCGCGGATACAGCGGGAATAGAGATAAAGAAGAATCGCAGTCATCACCATAGCGGCAAGGAAGAAGAGCGCGATCGACTGTGCCCCCTCGAGCAGGTCACCCAGTTTTTTAGGCGTACCGGTGATATAAATACGGTACTGATCACTGCCGTATTTATTGCGGATTTTCTCTTCAAGGTCCGCGCTGAACGTTGCGTAGCTTAGTTTTTCACCCGTGTCCGGGTTGTACTCAACCAGTGGAACATTAATGATCGAAGACTCGAAGTTGTTCGCCACCAGACGACCAACCTGACCCGACTTCAAGACATTCTGACGAACCTGTTCGAGGCTGTCAGGAGAACCATCATAGGTGCTCGGAATAACCGGGCCGCCCTGAAAACCTTCCTCGGTCACTTCCATCCAACGGACGTTCGGTGTCCAGAGAGACTCCATTCCGGAGCGGTCGACACCCTTAACGAAAAAGATTTCGTCACTGATTTTACTCAGAGTATCCATGTAGTCCTGGGTAAAAATGTCACCGTCAGTTGTTTCGACAGCAATTTTTACGTTGGCTACACCACTTTTCATCTCATCTTTATGAACAAGGTAGTTCTGGATGTACTCGTGGTTCAGAGGGATATACTTTTCGATACTGGCATCCAGCGTAACCTTACTCAGGCCATAGCCAAATAACGCAGTCAGGGCCATCAGTACGACGATGACCAGCGAGCGATTGTTAAAGATCAGGCGTTCAAGAAACGGCTCCGATTCTGAAGACAGAATGTAGTGCTCTGGCTCAGAGGAGTAATGGTGCTTCTGTTCACTCATTGCCTTTCTCCCCGCTCATTTCTGCCTGACGTTGCAACAATTTGCCCTCTCTGCTTACCAATTGAATGCCAGCGTCGCCGGCAATAACGAAATGCCCGGCTTCACTGCGAATAACTGATGCTGCGCCTTTGCGGCCAGCGATGATTGTCGATTCTGCTCCTGATAGCTGAGCGTTCAGCGTCACCACGCTACCGCCGTTTCCGACTAGCATCGCACCTCGATCTGAACTGAAACCTCCCAGCAGAGTTTGCTCAGAACCGGTATCGAGCACTTGCCAGGTAATGCCGTCATCATCGGAGCGGTAGGTGTGTCCGCGCAGAGCGAAAAGAATCTGGGTATCCCCTTCATCGAGCAATCCAAAAAGAGAGCCGTCGTAAGGTGCTGACTGACCAACCCAGGTTTCACCCATGTCGTCTGATCGAAGCATAAGCCCCATTTCACCGACAATTGTCAGTGAGCGTTCGCCGACGCGGGTAATTGCGTTGAGGTGCAAGCGATTCGGGTTTGGCAGTCTTGAACTGATTTCAAACCACTCATTGCCACCGTCCATCGTCTGGAAGGCCATCCCGTACGCACCGACTGCAATACCTTCTCTCGCTGACCAGAAATACACATCAAGGAAGGGTTTGGTCGAGCCAGTTTCGAGATCGTACTCAGCATCCTGAAATGCAAATTCTGCATTCTCCAGAGCAGTCATGGCCTGCTCTACATCCATATCGGAGCCCGTTTCCTGAATTGCTTCTAAGCGCTCTTCCGCATTTGTCAGGTTATTCCGTGCCGACCTCAGCATCGCTTCATTGGCTTTGAAGCCGTCAAACTGTTTCGTCCAGTTTGATCCACCGTCCATCGTGTTGAGAATCACGCCGTCATGGCCGACAGCCCAGCCATTCTGTTCATCAGCAAAATCAACGGAAGTTAAGGTTGTGGTTACAGGAACGCTACCCTGACTCCAGGTGAAGCCGTTGTCTGTTGAAACGATAGCGTGGCCGTAGGCACCAACACTGACAAGCGCTTGACCACGATCTGTAACATCAAGTAACAATGATTCATGCGCCTTGTCGGACGACATTGCAGGTGTCTGGAGAGGATCCTGCCACTCTGCGAATGCTCCGGTTGATGTAGCCAGAGCCCCGCTAATGAACAGACCCGAGAGGAGGCTTAGCCCGCTCTTTTGGTTGCCTGCCCATGGCCTGACCAAATCAGAAAACATATAAAACCCCGTATTATTAGCATTATTAAAGCGGCGCTAGTCTAGCGGACAGCCCTACCACTGACTAACACGCTCTTGTTACGTTATGTAACCAAACTGGCGCTTCCCGCACCTTACTGCTACGCCCCCTTGACAGTGAAAATTACCGGGGAGGTGTTATCGGCGTCCGCGTCGACGCAATTCAGCCGGTGTGAAGTAACGGTCACCCGGAGGTGGGTTACTGTAGTCAATTTCTTCGGGCTCTTCGTTCATCAAGCCCTGTACATGGTAGCGGCGGTCGAGAAGATCATGGAACACATCCATGCCAGTCCAGGTCACCGGTAGCTCATAATACGTCTTAATATAGGCCATGCTCACACGCCACAACTGGCCATTCATATCGTACTGATCTGCTACCGCAATGCTCCAGGTATCTTCATCAATATAGAACACTCTTTTGCTGTAAACATGCCTCATACCATCTTTAAGCGTACCTTCAACGACCCAGACACGATGTTTTTCATAGCGGGTGTATTCTGGGTTGAGATGCCCTGGGCGCAGAATATCGTTGTAACTTGCCTCATTCGAGGTGAGACGATAGTTATTGTATGGAATGTAAATTTCGCGTTTATCGATAAGTTTCCAGTTATAGCGGTCCGGCGAACCGTTATAAATGTCCGTGTCGTCGGCATAGCGTAAGCCATCGGCAGCGGCAATAGGCGTGTCGTACGCAAGGTTAGGGGCACGACGTACACGACGCTGACCAGCGTTGTAACCCCAAGCCTGCCGGGCATCGTTTGCCTGGTTAAGAGGTTCATGGACCAGTACCGCACCACCAGCGAGACGCGCTGGTGCTTTGGTCACAGACAGATAATAGAAAAGTAAGTTATCCAGCTCTTCAATCGTTTTATCCTGACGGTAGTAGTTGAATTCAACCTGTTGCTCTACCGTAGTCGGTGTGAATTTGCCGTCCTGATGAACTGCAACCTCTGAAGCCTGCAGCTGCAGGTAGGTGCCACGCCAGCGAGTAATGTGATTCCAGACCGCCTGAACACCCGCCTGATTTTTATTATCACTCAGGATGGGGAACGGAATACCCGCGTACGAATAAAGAAGCGAGTTACCACCGTCGGCCAATTCGGCGCGTAACGCATTCTTATAGGTGTTTTCATACACCCACTCAGGTGCCGCTGCGGTACGACGAGTCTGGTATACGGGCATTTTGAAGGTGTCAGGGTATGTCCTGAACATCTCTTTCTGCCCTTCTGTCAGATTATTGCTGTACTGATTCATGTTCTGAGCAGTCACAGTAAACAGAGGCTGGTCGTCCGGAAATGGATCAGGGTGATGTTGCCCTGGCTCTTTGTATTCAACCGGCGGCAGAGTCAGTCCACCCCGCCATGGGGGAATATCACGACCGTTGCCCTCGCGCTGCCCACCCATGGGAGTGAGGACAGACTTAAGCCGTTCGGCTTCAGAAACTGAGACAGAGGCATAGGCCTGAGACACAAACATACCACCCGCCACGCATAGCGTGGCAAGCAATGAGGAACCGCGTTTTACACGGATGACACCTGAAAGATCCATCAGATCAGTTTTCCTTAAACCAAACTCTTACTAACAACTTCATACACGTCTTTCGAGAGACTGCCGCTATCCATGATTCGTTGCAACTCAGCTTTCATCAAGTGTGACTGACTTGGCACTAAACGCTTCCAGCGGGTCAGTGGCGTCAGGAGTCGTGAAGCTATCTGAGGGTTGCTTGCGTTCAAACGGATAACTGCATCTGCCAGCAGACGGTAACCACGGCCATTTTCACTATGAAAATGACACAGTGCCTGATTCGCAAACGCACCAATGACTGAGCGCACCTTGTTGGGGTTGCGCCAGTCGAATGCTTCGTGCTCCAGCATTTTTTCAATATGCTCCGGCGAGCCCAATCGTGAAGAGCCACACTGGACTGCCAGCCACTGATTTACAACCAGTGAATCGTGTTTCCACTGCTCGTAAAACGCATTCAGTGCTTCCTGCGCTTCAGCTTCATCACCGCATGTCACGAGAACACGCAGTGCCGCCATCTGATCGGTCATGTTGTCTGCACTGTTAAACTGCGCCTTAGCCGCTTCGATACCATCCGAAGATGCGCGCGCCCAGTACGAAAGCGCAAGATTTTTCAGCGAGCGACGCGCCATATCAGCCGGTGCAGGCTGGTATTCGGCAGGGACATTCAAGCGTTCGTAGCAAGCCTTAAAGTCTTCGTTTAACGCTTCAGCCACCTCAGACAGAACCTGCTCACGACCATTGTGAATAGCGACAGGATCATAAGACTTCCGCGTTTCTGCGATGTACGCCTCGGATGGCAATGCCATCAGGTAAGCAACCATCGCCGGGTCCAGACTCTCGTCACTGATTACACTGTGCAGTGCATCAATGTCTTCTTTAACGAGCTTAAAACGCCCTTTCTCCGCCAGCTCAATCCAGTGCAGCATCAGTTGCTGTCCGGCATCCCAGCGGTTAAAACCATCACTGTCGTGCTGCAACATGAAGCGCAACGCAGACTGGCTGTGCTGATAATTAATACGCACCGGCGCGGAGAAATCGCGGAACAGTGACACAACAGGCTCTTCGATCACGCCACCGAAACTGAAGGTCTGCTCGGCCTCGCGGAAATGCAGAACCTGGCTTTCTTCGGTCCACGAATCGGCTTTGTCCGGGCGAATTTCCATATCTTCGCCGCTGTGAGCAATAAAGCCCAACTGAACAGGAATCCACAGCGGCTTCTTATTCGTTTGCCCTGGTGTGTCAGGGGTACTCTGGCGCAGATTAATAGTCAG
>NZ_DDKU01000062.1:0-17858 GCF_002339775.1 Thalassolituus sp. UBA2590 | reverse complement strand
GCTGCACAGCCTGACCCTGGTCAAACCGAAAATAATCATCGTTGGCGAAGAGATGCTGGAGAACGTTAAGACGGTCGAAGGTGATCTCGATGACGCTTCGCTGAAGTCGCTGCATTATCTGCGCGACACCGGCGAAACTGCATGCCCAGAGCACTACACCAACATCCTGACGGCCATCGAAGGCCAGTCGGACAAAAACCCGGATTCCACCAAAAAAGTGAAAATGCACCAGCCGTGCTATTACATTTTCACCTCCGGTACCACCGGCCTGCCAAAAGCCTCCGTGATGAGCCACTATCGCTGGTTCAAGTCGCTGGCGGGCATGGGTCTGGCGTCCATGAACATGAGCAGCAAAGACATTCTGTATGTGTCTCTGCCGCTGTACCACAACAACGCACTGACTGTATCCATGGCTGCAGTTCTGGGTTCAGGCGCCTGTATGGCGATTGCGCGTAAGTTCTCAGTGTCACGTTTCTGGGACGACATCCGTCACCACAACGCGACGGGCTTCTGCTACATCGGCGAGCTGTGCCGCTACCTGCTGAATGCGCCGGCCAAGCCGTCTGACTCCCAGCACAACATCCGCGTCTGTGTCGGTAATGGCCTGCGCCCGGACATCTGGATGCAGTTTAAAAACCGTTTCAACATTGATCACATCAATGAATTCTACGGCGCATCCGAGTGCAACCTAGTATTCACCAACGCCTTTAACCTCGATAAAACGGCAGGCTTCTGCCCTCTTTCGTACAATATCGTTAAGTACGACATCGAAGAAGACGCACCACTGCGTGATGACAAAGGCTTTATGATTCCAGTGCAACCGGGCGACAGCGGCCTGCTGATTACCGAGGTGAACGACAAACAACCGTTTGAAGGCTACACCGACGAAGACGCCACCAACAGCAAACTGCTGCGCAACGTCTTCAAGAAAGACGACTGCTGGTTTAACACCGGTGACCTGGTGAATAACCAGGGTTACAAGCACGTATCCTTCGCTGACCGCCTGGGTGATACCTTCCGCTGGAAAGGCGAGAACGTCGCCACCACAGAAGTTGAATCCATCCTGATGGAACTCGACAGCATTGAACACGCCGTTGTCTACGGTGTTCAGATCCCTCATACCGATGGTCGTGCGGGCATGGCAACCATTACGCCATCTGTCCCTCTGGAAGAGTTCGACTGGGCAGCGCTGTCTAAGCACGTTCGAGAGAAGATGCCTGCCTACGAGATTCCGGTATTCATCCGCGTGCGCGAGCAGCAGGAAGTCACCGGCACCTTCAAATATCGTAAAGTGGAGCTCAAGAAAGAAGCCTACCACCTCGATAAAGTGGGTGATGAGCCGGTGTATGTGATCGTTGGCAAAGACAGCGATTACACCGAGCTGACCAGCGATACCGAAGCGAAAATCGACGCAGGTGAACTCAGCCTCTGATCATCTGACGGTTATCGTCATTGCCAGTGCAGTCATTCTGCACTGGCATCCCCTTCTTAGCGCCTGAACCTTTCCCCTATCCCCGCCCCCTTGTGGTAGAATTCGCCGCTTTCTTTGCACGCTTGCGCGAAGTTACGCCGCAAACATGAGGACACAAGACATGACAGTACCTGTCGGAATTATCATGGGCTCCAAGAGCGACTGGCCCACCATGAAGCACGCAGCCGATATGTTGGACCTGCTGGGCGTAGACTACGAAGTCAAAGTCGTTTCGGCGCACCGCACCCCCGACCTGCTGTTTGACTACGCAAAAACTGCACACGAGCGTGGCCTCAAGGTCATCATCGCGGGCGCAGGCGGCGCAGCGCACCTGCCGGGCATGGCAGCATCCCAGACCTCACTGCCAGTATTGGGTGTACCGGTAAAATCCCGCGCCCTGAACGGCATTGACTCACTGCTCTCCATCGCTCAGATGCCAGGCGGCGTAGCCGTTGGTACACTGGCCATCGGTGATGCAGGCGCGAAAAACGCAGGTCTGCTGGCCGCACAGATTCTGGCCACCTCAGACGCTGACCTGATGAAGCGTGTTGACGAGTTCCGCGAAACTCAGAAGAACACCGTATTGTCGCAGCCAGATCCACGAATTATTGAATAACCGCAGCACGGACATCCCGATGAAAGTAGGTATTTTAGGTAACGGCCAGCTTGGCCAGATGTTAGAAACCAGTATCACTGATCTTAAGGATATTGAGGTTTCACTGTACGACCTGCGCGCGCACACCGACGAAGCGCTGGAAGCATTTATTGCCTCGGTCGACATCCTCTCGTACGAGACAGAAAACATCCCGGCGCACATCGTGACCTTACTTGAGCCACACGCCGACAAGCTCTACCCAGGCCTGAACGCCCTGAAAACCTTCCAGAATCGTCTGCTGGAGAAAAATGCACTGCGTAATGCAGGCATCGCCACCGCAGAATTCCGTGCCGTGAACTCACTCGAAGACGTTCATACAGCGGTACAAGAACTCGGCCTGCCGATCGTGATGAAAACCACGACCGAAGGTTACGATGGCAAAGGCCAGTTCGTACTGCGTACGCCAGACGACGCAGCACCGGCCTGGAACTCCATCGGCAATCGCGAACTCATCGCTGAAGCCTTTGTACCTTTCGAGCGCGAAACCTCAGTTATTGCCAGCCGCGACCGCGACGGCAATATCGTCGTATTCCCAATGACCGAAAACGTACACCACGAAGGCATCCTGCGTTACAGCCTCTACCCTGCACCGGCACTCTCACAAGAGAAAGCTGAACAGGCTGAACGCTATATCCGTCAGCTAGCAGAAAGCCTCGACTACGTCGGCACCATTACCCTTGAGCTGTTCGATACCGAAGACGGCCTTGTTGGCAACGAAGTAGCGCCACGCGTACACAACTCTGGCCACTGGTCGATTGAAGGCACCGAAGCCTCTCAGTTCCGTAACCACATGCTGGCCATCACAGGCAAAAGCCTCGGCGCGACCGAGCCTAAGTTTTCCTCCGTCGCTATGCTCAACGTGATCGGCGAAGAAACTCCGGCAGAAAAAGCCGAGAGCATCGACAACGCCTACCGTCATTCCTACGGTAAAGAAGCT
Organism: Thalassolituus sp. UBA2590; assembly: GCF_002339775.1. Classification (NCBI taxonomy): domain Bacteria; kingdom Pseudomonadati; phylum Pseudomonadota; class Gammaproteobacteria; order Oceanospirillales; family Oceanospirillaceae; genus Thalassolituus; species Thalassolituus sp. UBA2590. The sequence goes on along the minus strand of NZ_DDKU01000062.1, from coordinate 14,795 downwards.
CGCCCTGCCCGTAAGCTCGGCCACGTAACCGTGACAGGCAACACCGATGCAGAACGCGACGCCACCATTACAGAACTGAACGCCCTGATGCCCGAAGGCATCTGGCCACCGAACCACTAAGTGGAGCTGACCGGATTATGGGAAAATCACTCCAGGATCAACTGCTGGGCCTCGGTTTAACCGACAACAAAAAGCAGAAGAAAAACGAAAAAGAGAAAAAGCGCCAGGAACACCTGAAGCGCACCGGGCAGGAAAACAACGCCGACGAGTCCCGCGAAAAAGCGGAGCAGGCGCGTAAAGAAAAAGCCGCCCGCGACAAAGAACTGAACAAACAGCGCGACGAAGAAGCCCAGAAAAAAGCCATCAAGGCGCAGGTTCAGCAACTCGTCGACAACAACCTGATCAGCGCTGCACAAGGCGACATCAAGTATCAGTTTGTTGATGGCAAGAAAGTAAAAAGCCTCTACGTTGATCAGGCTGTATGGGATCGCCTGTCAAAAGGCCAACTGGCGATCATCGCCCATCGCAACAGCTACGCGGTCATTCCACTACAAGTAGCTGAGAAGATCCGTGAGCGCGACGACGGTCACTTTGTCGTGATCGCCGAACAGACCGACGGTCAGATGGATGAAGACGATCCGTATGCAGCGTATCAGATCCCAGATGATCTGATGTGGTGATGGATACGAAAAGCCCGCTTAATAAGCGGGCTTTTTTTGTGTCTGCCATAAAAAATTCAGAAAATACCATCAGATATCCAGATCGACCCCACCATCTCCATCGCGGAACAACCTCCCTATATTACGAATGATGGTCGCTATTGTGCGATAAGGTAAATCGAGCACGAGGTCGACAATTTCATAAAAGCCATCATCAACCGACGACTTCTTAGGAAGTAGAAAATGCACCAGAACAAAACCGCCGATACAGAAAAGTAGCACCGGCAAGCTGAAACCATACACGAACAAATCAACCGCGAGATACGCGCTTATACAAAAAACAGATATTGAGAGAAGTATCCTGAACAGGTCCATTGGCAAATTCCTTTTTTGAATCAGCGAACTTATTTACCCCAGGGGTTTGGCTTACTGGCTGAATGCTTACTGGCTGAATGGAAAGTCCCGACAAAAAGCTCCTCTACCTTGGTTCGCGCCCAAGGCGTACGCCGTAGAAACTTCAGCGACGATTTAACCGAAGGGTCTGACTTGAAGCAGTTGATGTTTATCCGGCTAGCCAGACCTTCCCAACCGTAGTGACCAACCAGCTGGTTGAGTATAGATTCGAGAGTCACTCCGTGAAGAGGATCATTCTTGTTATGTTCTTTCATAAAGATGGCCTGGCCTGTTAACTCGTTGCAGAGAAGGAATCATGATAAACGACAATGCCTTGCGGGATGCTTCCCTGCAATAAAAGAGCTTGAAAGTACTCCGCAGGTACATCAGGAAGTACCAGACCCTCTTCAGGTTTGAAACCAAAACGTTGATAGCATTATCTGTGGACAGTCATCCTAACAATCAAAGGCATCCACGTAGACCAGGCCGTCTTCGACCGCCTGACAAAAGGCCAGCTGACGATCATCACGCACCGCAACAGCTACGCCGTGATTTCAGTACCGCTGGCGGATAAAATCCGCGCCCGCGACGAATTGCACTTTATCGTTATTGCTGATCAGACTAATGGCCAGCTAAATTTCAAAGGACAGTCATCCTAAGAAGAATGCCTGATTTTCCTTTCAGGTCAACTCGTGTAAGGTAATTCTGTCAGCCAACATCAGGAGGATGTATGCCAAAGCCAAGGAAGCAACTCGTATCCCTCGAAGCAACCCCCTACTATCACTGCGTTTCTCGCTGTGTGCGCCGTGCCTTCTTGTGTGGCACAGACTCTGAAGGTCGTTCGTTTGAGCATCGCCGGGGATGGATTGAGAAGTTGATTCTCGATCAGGCTCAGGTCTTCTGTATAGATATTGCCGCTTATGCCGTTATGTCCAACCACTTTCATGTCGTACTGCATGTCAGTCAGCAACGTGCACGCGGACTAACGGATCTGGAGGTAGTTCAACGCTGGCATCAGCTCTATCAAGGGGTCTTACTTTCTCAGAAATTCGAACGCGGTGAGGAGCTGTCTGAATCACAGCAAGCCATGCTCGATGAGCGTATTGATGAGTGGCGAGAACGCCTGATGAGTATCAGCTGGTTTATGCGACGCCTGAACGAGACCGTCGCTCGTTTAGCAAATGAAGAAGACCAATGTACCGGCCATTTCTGGGAAGGTAGATTCAAGTCTCAAGCTCTTCTCGATGAAAAAGCCCTTGCTGCCTGCATGGCGTATGTTGATTTAAACCCACTACGAGCCGCCATGACCAAAACCCCGGAAGAATCAGCTCATACGTCCGTAAAAAAACGCGCTGAAAAAGCCAAAGAAGCTCACTCACCGAATCACCCGCAACAGCAAGCCTATGGCTTACAGCCCTTCTCGGGTAACCCACGCAAGGACATGCCCGAAGGCATTCAGATGAGGCTAACAGACTACTTAGATCTTGTTGACTGGACAGGTCGGCAGATCCGCGAAAACAAGCGAGGATCAATCTCAGAGGCAGAACCTGCCATCATGGATCGCTTAGGAATCGACGCCGAACACTGGCTCTACATCACTCAAAACTTCGAGTCAGAATTTAAAGGCATTGTCGGCGCAGCCCACGAGGTGAAATCAAAAATCACCAAATTCTGGGACGGCCAACGAGAACGAAGGCGAGCCGCTGGCATCGCTGCATGTAAGTTACGCCTCTCTTAGAAGGCTCCTACCTACCGTAACTCCCAATCAGAACACTCTGAGAATTTGCCTCACCTGAAATCTAGCCTTTTTCACTTAAATAGCCATGAAATCTTTGTTTTTGACAGCCTAACAACCCTATTTGATTAACCGGGAAAAATTAGAGCAAGCAACAAGCGCTTTCTCTCTTACGATGACCGTCCACGTAGTCTTTGAAGTCTTGCGCGGTATTGGCAAAGCTTCTTGCTGTATTGATTGATAAAATCACTATATTTACACTCCTTATCCATTGAAAGAACCCGCTGAACTTCCTTCGAAATTTCCTGACATTGTTCTAGAGTAGCGCCATTATTGTTATATAGAATGCCAGACGGCCATTCATGTTCAGTGTAGCGCAGCCAAGATACTATCGAACCCAGAAGTAGCAACCTTACTTCATCATTAGGTTCTATTTGGTAAGCCTTATTATAAAATCCTAACTCAGAGACCCAATCGACTTTTTCATGAAGACTTTTGTCCTGATATAGGTTTTGAGAGAGCTTACCGAGCCAGAGCGTACTTCTAAAGTCTTCTTTCTCGTATCCGGATTTTAGAACAGGAAAAATTACTTCATGAAATAATTCATGCCGAATTCTGGACTGACGATTCTTATTCAGTTTGGGAAGGTATTCCCACACCCATTCCTCGGCCTCTTCGTTATTAAGCGAAGATACAAATTCTCTAACCGATCTTGAAGCTTCTTCCTTTAACCCTTTTGCAAGATATTCTTCAAAATTTTCGAAGTCTTCAATATTCATAGAGCCTTAGCACCTTGGCCAGAGGACTGGAATGGTGTAAACCCAGGCATCCTGCGATGAAATACAAGAAAATTTTGGGCTACGGAGCGTAGATTCCATCTTCTCCATTTTCTTACACGCAGGCATCACATTGCATCCATGTGCGATATAGCCTGTATGAGTTGTTCAATCGTCATTACGCTACCCGACTGGTCTTCTACGGAAATACCGCCATATTTACTGTTAAGTACTATGGCTGTAGTGAATGCAGTTTTCGCTTCTATTAGATTGCCACCAAAACGAAGTTGAAAAACAATTCCATCATTGTAATCTTCATCAACAAGTGGTTTAAGGATTGACGGGAGCTCTGAAGCAGGAAAAGAATAAACTTCTACTCCTGCGTCTTGATTGTTCAACTTTGCCGGAAAAAATCCTGAGATTTCTGATAACCTTGTCTCATGTGTGTACTCGATATTATGTCCATTTATTTTCGAATACTCGTTTAATTCTTCAGTACTTGGATCAACACTAAGTGCCAATACCACAAACAAACTCATAGACATCTATTACTCCCTCTTTAATAGCGATGACCAATTCAATTTCTTGTGTAACGCCTCAAGAACCGGCGGCAGCTTTATCGCCGACCGCGTTACTTGACTTGCTAGGTTTTATATCACAACTTGGTTTAGCGTCTAGTTTCTTTATCAGTTCAATAATTATTTCTTGATTATTTATAGGGAATGCTTCAGCTGTATTGTTACTATTACCGCGATCACTAAAAATATGCCCTGATATCTCTTTCTTTATTTCGTGCTTTATGTCTTCAGGGAGAGAGGATATATAAGGATCTATAGCCCTAATCGTGAGTGACGTTTGCAAGTGATTATATTGTTGCTCTCGATGCCTAGCTGACTCCCTAGCTAGATACGCTGAGGGAATAGTTAAGAAAAATGCAATTACAATACGAAAAGCAGAATTTTCCCACTTAAAGTTTTCAGTAGTTGTCTCCCAAGAAGTGAAAATTACTATTACAGCTATCGACAGCATAAACACGATAGAAAATATTCTAAGCACATCAGCGGCGCGCTTTTCTATTTTGCTACTTTCTTCATAACTTTTGGCAACCTTATCGCCGGATACTTCTCCAATGAGCTCATTTAATTTTGCTCTTTGTGTGTTTACCTCAGAAGCAGCCGTCTTGTAATACTCTTTAGCTTTTTTAATATTTTCTTCTACTTCTTTCTCAAGAAGCTTCGACTTTTCACTAGTAACATTGATTCTATCAATGGTCTCATTAGAGTCTTTCCTGAATCTCTCATCTGCTCGCTCCATTTCCATGGAAAGAGCTTCTACCCGTTTCTCGATATCGTTAACATTCACGCTGTACAAAAACCTTGATTTACCCTCTGGAGATTGGGATTTAATTTCGGATAGGTTTAATTTTGCAGGCCTGTTTTTTATTTTCTCCTTAAGTTCTCGGCCATCTTTAATAATTTTCTGAAGATCATGACTTTTCTCTAAATCACTCAGGCCAAGATTTTGGATTATTTGCGCTAATTGAGAGGAGAACATGGCGCAGTGTTTTATCTCTTCCAGTATTCTATTTTCTTCACCGCCTTCTAGAGCTCTTTCTATAGCTAATTTTTTATTTGAATAATTATTTATTGCATCGACAGCAGGCACCGTTAGGTCTACGCCATCAATAGCTTTGATAAGGCTATCGACGGTTTTAGAAATACGTTCTATAGATTCGATACTTTCTTGCAGTAATTTCATATAATTTTCCGATAAAATTAACAGCTTGTTAGTGTGCGTGCGCATTTATCCTGGGACACTCTTTCGAGGTTTCCAGGTAATTCATTGACTGGATTGAAGTATCTTCCATAACTTAGATCTCCCTTCTGACATACGAGCACACTTGGCTATTTAGCTCGCGATCACGCCTGTGCTAGCGTGCCAAGCTTTCTCTCAATACACCGAGCATACCGACCTTAGCGCTATATGCAAAGTGCCTGAGGCGACGCCATATCAGTTCCCGATTCACTTCATATACCCTGACCTACATCATTGCCCTTACCCCGCCCACTCTATATGTTATGCCTTATACGGAAATCCACGGTCACTGACCCTTGAGGGCCATTATGAGTCTCCCCTCTCCTAAAATTTTGATTCCTATCGTATTGATTGGCGCTGGTGTCGCCGCTGTGCGCTACTGGCCTGAGAGCCCGCTTGATGTCACGGTCTCGCAGGCCTCTGTCGGCTTAGTTGAAGCCAGTGTCGCCAATACCCGCTCAGGCACGGTTAAGGCTTGCCAGCGTTCGCGCTTGTCGTTACCTCTTGGTGGCCAGGTCAGTGTTCTTTATGTTGCTCAGGGCGATAAAGTTGGGGCTGGCGCGCCTTTGATGGAGCTCTGGAACGAGGACATTCGTGCCACCCTCGCGACTGCTGAAGCGCAACTGGATACTGCTAAGCTTTCGCACGAGGCTACTTGTACGCAGGCGCAATCGGATAAGCGTGAAGAGCGCCGCATTCATGATCTGCATAAGCGCCAGATGGCATCATCTGAGCAATTAGACCGCGCCGAAACCGCCGCCACCATCAGTGAGCTTTCGTGCAAACAGCAAGAAACCCTGATTACTCAGGCGTCTGCCAGTCTGGATCTGCAGAAAGCGCGTTTTGCGCAAACCCAGTTACGCGCCCCCTTCGCTGGCATTATTGCTGAGGTGAACGCCGAGATTGGTGAATACGCGACACCGTCGCCGCCGGGCGTGGCCACACCACCGGCCATTGATCTGATCAACCCCGATTGTTTTTACGTGCAGGCGCCAATTGATGAGGTAGATGCGGCTCAGGTCGCACTGGATATGCCAGTGCGCGTTACTCTGGATGCCTTCGGCGACCGCACCTTTGATGGCCATGTCTCGCGTATATCGCCTTATATTCAGGATGAAGAGAAACAGGCCCGTACGGTGGATGTTGATGTGCGCCTCAACGAACTCCCTGATGGCACCCATCTGTTGATTGGTTACAGCGCCGATATCGAGGTTATTACAGCAACCTCTGACAACACCCTGCGGCTTCCTACCGAGCTGTTAATCGATACGAATCATGTGATGCTCACTAAAGACGGTCACGCCGTTAAGCAGCAGGTAGAACTGGGCCTGACTAACTGGACCTGGAGTGAAGTCATCGGCGGAGTGAGTGAAGATGATCTGATCATTAACGAACCCGGCCAGAGCGACCTGACAGACGGCCGCACCGTGCGTGTGCTGGATACTATTGTCCATGACTGAAGCGATGAAGACTGGGGCCATTAAAGTTCGCGGAGTGCATCGTCGCTTTCAGCTCGGTGATCAGACAGTGCATGCGCTTAATGATATCAATCTGGATATTACGCAAGGCGAATATATTTCAGTGATGGGGCCGTCGGGTTCGGGCAAGTCGACACTGCTGAATATGCTGGGCCTGTTGGACGTGCCCGATGAGGGCGAGTACTGGCTTGCGGGCGAAGACACAGTGCCCATGAGCGAGGAAGCGCGCGCGGGTTATCGCCGCGACCACATTGGTTTTGTGTTTCAGTCTTACCACTTAGTACCGCGCCTGAGTGCCCGAGAAAATATGGAACTGCCTATGGTGCTGGCGGGCATTCCTCCGGCAGAACGCCGTAAACGCTTAGCACCTGTTATTCAACGCTTAGGGTTAACGGAGCGCGCCGATCATAAACCAGAGCAGTTGTCTGGCGGTCAGCGCCAGCGCGTGGCCATAGGCCGTGCCATTATTATGCAGGCACCGCTGCTGCTCGCCGACGAACCTACCGGTAATCTTGATACTCATTCGGGCGCCGACGTAGTTGAGCTGCTGGAAGAATTAAATGCTCAGGGCGTTACCTTAATGGTGGTTACGCACGACATGGCACTCGGCCAGCGCGCTAAGCGACGTTTACGTATGGTGGACGGCGCCATCGTCAGCGACGATACATTCGCCATTCGCTCCTCAGAAGAGCCCGCCCTATGATCCGCCTGCAGGATCATTTCACCTTTACCCTGCGCTCACTGACACGAACGCGTTTTCGTACCACGATGCAGTTAGTTGCTATGGCCATTGGTGTGCTGGCAGTGGTGTTGCTGACCGGCATTGGCGAAGGCGGACGACGGTTCGTGATGGCCGAGTTCGCAAGCCTCGGCAACGATGTGTTAGTCATGCTGCCCGGCCGAAAAGAAACCACCGGCGGCCTACCGCCATTAACCGGCGAAGGCACCCGTGATATCACGCTTGAAGATGCCCAAAGCCTCATGCGAATTTCCGGTGTCGAGCGTATTGCACCGATCGTTGTGGGCACCAGCCGCTTGAGCATTTCAGGGTTGAGCCGCGATAGTTTAGTTCTCGGGACAACTCAGGATTTCTTCAGTATTCGGGATCTCGCGTTCAACCAGGGGCAGGCGTTTACCACTCGCGAAGGTAGCCGTAGCCGCTCGGAATGTATTTTAGGGGCAACACTGCGGGATGAGTTATTCGGCCCGAAACGCGCGCTGGGGCAATGGATAAATGTCGCGGATTATCGCTGCCGCGTGACGGGCGTACTCACTGACTCAGGAACGGGTTTCGGGTTCGATATGAGCAATACTCTGATCTTGCCCGTAGATAACGCTATGCAGATCTTTAATACCGAAGGTCTGTTCAGGGTAATGATTCAGATTGAGAACATTGATGCTGTGCCAGCCATGACCACAGCCGTTGAGCAGCAAATGAAGCTACGCCACGACGGCCAGCTGGATATTACGATTGTTACGCCCGACAGCCTGCTCAGTGCCTTCAATAATGTACTGTTAATCATGACCTTTGCAGTCGCCGGTATTGCGGCCATCAGCCTGCTAGTTGCCGGGGTTTTAATTATGAATATGACTCTCATCGGCGTTGCTCAGCGCCGGGCTGAAATTGGGTTATTAAAAGCACTCGGGGCTTCATCAAAAGAAGTCCGCTTATTGTTTATTACCGAAGCCACGTTACTCGCCACCAGTGGCGCTGTACTCGGCATGTTGATCGCAGAGTTTATTCTTTGGGGTCTCAGATTTAAATTTCCCGAAGTGCCCTTCGCAACCCCTTTATGGGCCAGCGTATCGGCGATTGGTGTGTCTGCCATTGCGGGTATTCTCTTCTCCTGGATACCGGCGCAGAAAGCCGCAAAGCTACCACCCGTGTTGGCACTGCAAGCTCAGGCAGGGAAATAACTGTGGTAGACCTTGCTGCGAGGGAAATATAAATGATCAGACCTGACGACTGGCTTCGCCTTGCTACCTCACCTGTCACCAGCCAGCCGGGCAAAAGCGTATTAACTGCGCTCGGCATCGCCATTGGTATTGCCGCAGTCACGCTGTTAACCACACTCGGGCACGGCGTTCGCCAATATGTTCTGGATAGCTTCTCACAATTTGGCACTCGTATTATTGCAATAACGCCGGGCCACAGCGAAACCGCCGGTATGGCCGGAGGGTTAATCAGCTCAGTGCGATTACTGACCCTCGATGACGCCGAAGCCTTAGCGAGAATTACCGGCAGCGAATGGGTGGTATCAAATGTTCAGGGCTCGGGGCCTATACGCTACGGCGAGCGCGTTCGCAGTACAGAGATTCTCGGTACGACCTCTGATTTTAATCAGGCCTGGGACTTCCCTCTGGCGATGGGAAAGTTTCTGCCCGACACCGGCGGCAATAGCCCTGCCGTTGCAGTGATAGGCGACACCTTATACCGAGAGCTGTTTCGTAGCGAAAACCCGCTTGGAAAGTTTATCCGCATTGGTGGCCAGCGTTATCGGGTCATTGGTGTGATGCAACCCAAAGGCTCAACACTGGGGTTTGATCTTGATGATATGGCGTATATTCCTGCGGATCGTGCTCTTACGCTTTTTAATCGGGAAGGATTAATGGAAGTGGATGTCGTGTTCTCTGAGGGCACAACATCCAGCCAGATGCTTGAGCGCATAAAAGCGGTGATGATGAAACGCCACGGCCAGGAAGACTTCACCCTGACCAGCCAGGATGAAATGCTCAGTAGCATGAACCGCATTCTCGGCATCCTGACCATAGGCGTCGCGGCTTTGGGTGGGATTTCTTTATTAGTCGGCGGCGTGGGTATCTTCACCATCATGACGACCAACCTGACCGAGCGCACCGCAGAGATCGGGTTACTGCGAGCCATTGGTTGTCCGCGACGGCAGCTGCTCAGTCTCTTTTTGGGCGAGGCCGTCATGCTCTCATTATTCGGTGCTTTTATCGGTATCGTTATCACAGCCGTTGTCGTTGCCCTGTTAAGCCTATTGGCCCCGGCCTTTCCGGTTCAGATTCAGTTTTCAACACTGGGACTGGCCATTGCAGTAGCGACGATCACTGGCCTTATTTCCGGCATTTGGCCCGCCTATAAATCATCACGGCTGAGCCCTATTGAGGCTTTACGGGGGGAGTAACTTTCCTTGCCCTAAACCCAGTCATCACGCTTTTCTTTGGTGCGACAGTGCGCCCCAAAACCGACCACACTCGCACCATCATGGTTAGCCCAGTTGTTTTTATTCATTCCGGTATATTTTTCACAAGCTGTTCAAGGCCCGCCGCAGCTGCATCGCGACAGATAACCCGCCCTTAATTACAAAGTTATAAATAGATGGCATGACACTTGCCAATCAAGCAGGAGAAACTTTATAAGAAACATAGGCTTAGCTATATGTACATTCCCCCAGCGATACTCCTGTCGCTTACTCTGATCCCCGGAATCGCTCACGCCGATACCGGAACAACCAGCATGGATATCGTCTGGATTCTGTTTTCTGCCACACTTGTCTTTTTTATGCAGGCCGGTTTTGCCTTGCTTGAAAGTGGCATGTCTCGCGCAAAAAATGCCATTAACGTGATGATGAAAAACTACATCGATGTCTGTATCGGTAGTCTATTATTCTGGGCCATTGGCTTCGGTATTATGTTTGGCAACAACCCAACGGGCTTCTTTGGCACCACGGCATTCGGCTTATCTGAAGGCAGTAACTGGGACTTTACTTTCTTGTTATTCCAGACCATGTTCGCTGCGACCGCTGTCACTATCTGCAGTGGTGCCATGGCCGAACGCACTCGCTATACCGCCTATTTATTATCTGCGGCGGCCATCGTCACCTTTATTTATCCTGTGTTCGGAAGCTGGGTCTGGGGCGGTAGTTACGGCGGTCAGGGCTGGTTGGCTGAGCTGGGCTTTATTGATTTTGCAGGCTCTACCGTTGTGCACTCTTTGGGCGCATGGTGTGCACTTGCCGGGGTCATTGCGGTTGGCGCCCGTACTGGTCGTTTTGATAATTCGGGCAAAGTACGGAATATTCCGGGCCACAATTTATCTCTGGTTGCACTGGGTGGCTTCATCCTCTGGTTCGGCTGGTTTGGCTTTAATGGCGGCAGTGCATTATCTGCGTCAGAAAATATTGGCGGTATTATTCTTAACACTCACCTTTCCGCCGCGGCGGGAGCCGGCGGTGCGATTCTATTATCTGCTCTGTTGCAGCGTCCGATTCTTTTAACGACCACAGTTAATGGTAGCCTCGCAGGACTGGTCGGGATCACCGCGGGTTGCGCAACGATGGAACCGCCATTCGCCATCGTCACAGGCGCTGTCAGTGGTGTGATTGCAACTCTGGGTCAGGACCTGATGCTTCGTTGGAAACTCGACGATGTTGTTTCAGCAATTCCCGTGCATGGTTTCGCCGGTGCCTGGGGCACGATTGCCGCGGGGCTCTTTTTCGCTGGCGACATGTTCGATACTCAGCGTGTTGCGACTCAGGCCATTGGTGTCATCACTGCCTTCCTCTGGGCCTTCCCGCTGTCGCTGCTGGTGTTCACGCTGATTCGCTTTATGATCGGCCTACGTTCTTCGAAGGAACACGAGCAGATGGGCCTCGATTGTACCGAGCACAATGAAGTCGGTTATCCAGAGTTCCAGCAAAACATCACATTCCGTCAGGAGCCATAAGCATGAGCCCTGATATTAAACGTCGCATCGTGTTTACGATTTTGTCGGACTATATTGCTGGCGAAGAACTTCGCCAGGTTATGATCCTATGGCAAGCGGAATTTTCTGAACGCTCGCGTTATGAACTGAATCAGTTCCTGGGCGCGTGCCGGGATGTGCCTGGTATTCAGCAGAATCGCCTTGAGATTCTCAGTCGTCTGGTGCGCATGGTCATGGCTGCTAACGAATCTGATCTGAAGCCTGACCCCATCAACTGGATGAATTCAGCAGACGATGCAGAAACTTCGTTTACGCCTTCTGAGCCGGTGATCAAAGAAGAGACCCGTCGGCCTCAGCAAACTGCCTCCAGGCCTTCGCAATTCCAGAAGAACTCAGATACGGCACCGCAGAACAGTCTGGTCGCCGAAGTAGTTAATATGCTGTTTAGCCGCTTGCGCTCAGATCAGATACGCACCATTAAATCGTATGTGCTCAGCGCTGCTCAGAAGAAGAAATTGCAGCCAGCAGCTGTGGCTATGTTTGAACAACCGGATATTTCGGTCTCAGCCGTTCATACCCCACTCGAAATCAGGGATGCACGTAAGCTGATTAACTTCACCTACATCGGCTGCTGCGAGGCAATCGGCCCGGTAGATGCCGACTTGCTGCTTAGTAAAGCGGTACGCGAGGTCGGTGAGAAGTATCGAGGCACTGAGCCCTATGCGAACTGTCTGAACCAACTTCTGGGGCGGTAACGTTTGCAGCATGATTAAAAATTAAAAGCCACTGACAGGCTGCCAGTGGCTTTTTACATGTATCAGCAAGTGAGTAAATCAATCTCGCATCAGTTGATAGCTGTGCGCCAGCGTGTGTTCTCCAGTCACTTCATCAACTGTATACACGCGGACTATCAGTTCATTTCCTTCAATGTATAAATGCATAAAACCCAGAACATCACCCTGCTGAAACTCAGCTGGGTTACGATTAACATCGTCAAGTGGACGTTGTTTTGCGCCTGCACCTGACACTATCTGAGTCATACCATCGCAACGTTCTACGGGTGGCAGAATCTGAAGATCATGATCATGGCCAGAAATCATCAGGTCAAAATCGCCGCATAAATTGTCGCCTACGAAATCATAAAAAGCGTATCCGAAAGCAGGAACACCATCGTACCAGCCAGCGTTGCCGTGACGGCCATTTGAAATATATGGGTGATGGGAAAACGCAATTTTCCAGGGTGTCGTCGCAGATTCTTTTTCAGCTTCGATCCACTCTTCCTGAACCCGATAGTATTTAAACTGACGGTATTTAGGATCAGGATCAGACACAGCCGCCAGCGGATTAGAATCGAGTGAGAAGAAAGTCACCAGTGGCGCTTCTGATTCAAGCGGTGCAGTAAACGAATAGTACCGTGCTGGCATATTCCACTTTTCACTCATGCGGTCTTCCGCATAGTGATAATCCACCTGAAACTCGCCCTTGTCGTTATCCAGGCCATCGCCACTCAACCAGCCGTTATCGTGGTTACCAAGCGTCATATAGAACGGGAAATCAACGTCTGCATACGGCTTTTCGAATTTATCGATAAACTGAACATCGTCGACCGAATCAACGCCAGTTTCATAGATATTGTCACCCAACCCCAGGGCAAAATCGCAGCCGAGTTCATCACAGACTGCCTTCATGGCTGCCGCAACCTTATACTGCTTTTCTTCGCCCGTACCGGTGTCACCGATGGCGATAAAAGAAACTGCGCCGTCTGGCACCTCAACGACCGGCTCTTCTGGTTCCTCAGGAAACCAGGACATGCCATAAGCGGGTAAATGTACGGCCAGCGCCACCAATGCGAGCTTTTTCATCTTCTGTCTCCAGACATCACAGCAGTAAAACCACTGAGAGTACCCCCCCAGTGCTTCAGATTTGTGAAACATCCTACATAAGCTTTGTACCCGATGCCGCGACTCTGCGCGCCAAACGAAAGCATCAGAAGAACCAGTTCACTTCATTGAGAGGTGCTAAACTCATCAGATAGAGGTATAAGAAGCAGGAGGTTCTGATGATTGTGGATTCTTTGATGACCACCCGAGTCGTGACCGTACATTTGGATGACAAGCTGACAAAGCTGCAGGAAATATTCATTAATACGCGCTTCCATCACGTTCTGGTGGCTGAGAATGGCCGATTACGTGGGGTTATTACCGATCGCGACTTTTTTAAAGCGGTGAGCCCATACATTGGCACACCGGCAGAAACCACGCACGATACTGCAACGATTAACAAGAAGGCTCATCAGATTATGAGTCGGAACCCGGTTACCATCAAAGCAGGCAGTAATATCCGTGAGGCTGTATCGCTGATATACCAACACGGCGTCACCTGTCTGCCGATACTCAACGATGAAGATAAGATTGCAGGTATTCTGACCTGGCGGGATGTATTTCGGGGGCTTGAGGCTCGGTATAACAAACCCGCAGCCCCCGAACAAAGGGATTAGATTAACCGGCGCAGACGTTACCGTCTGACCTCCGGCGCTTCTTTAATTGGCAGTGAGATAAAGTTCAGATAAAGATCTTCTTCCTGTATTTCCAGAGGGATAAGGAGAGAAGCAACTTCGTCTGACTCATTCTCTGTGCAGAGAACGTCTGCAAGGATGCCCAGCAGAGGAACATCGGTTGCGCCACAGGTGACAGGGTCAAGTGACTCAGTGAGATCTCCGGTAAAGATAGTGATCGCGTTTACCAGGTCACCCACGGTTGAACCGACTTCTCCAAGTGCCGACTCCAGATCAATGTTCACGAGTACGTTAATTGGTGGCACGTTCTGATTGCGCTGTTCAATCTGCATCCGGCCATCATCAAAGAATGTGATATCTCCCACCAGCGTCAAAGGCAGCGGATAGTTGTAAAGATTGTGGCTGAGTATTTCACCACCGTCAGGTAACGCCAGGTTAGGAGAATCCAGCGCCAGAGTAACCTCTGTTTTGAAGATTGGCTGACCGTTATCGCCAGTAACAATCATACCGGGCACCAACCCCATTGGGTTGTCTTCGGTCGGTGTGGTGTAGCGCATACGGAGGATTTGTGTGCCGGTGGTCTGCTCGCCCAGCACTGGGAGAAAAACACTGGTAGGTGTGGTCGCCAGAAGCATGGGATACAGGTGTACTTTTACGGCTTGCTGACCGGTTTCTGGATCGACCGTTGGCCCTATCACCTCTGTATTCAGGGCTAATGTCTGGAATACGGCCTTATTGTCGGGGCAATCGTCACC
>NZ_DDKU01000122.1:14731-19225 GCF_002339775.1 Thalassolituus sp. UBA2590 | reverse complement strand
CTTCTGTTGCCAGTACAACCACGGGTAGTGGTGAAATTACCGGGTGATGTTTGAGTGCCCGAACCTGTGCCTGAGCGCCTGTTCCGTCAGCTTCTTTGTCAAGCACGATAGCAAGCTTGTATTCTTCAAGGTCAGGCAGGTGAAATGTTTCCTGCGCAGTCGCAACAGCCAACAGCGAGAACTGATCTCCGAGGTTTTCCCCGAGCTTTTTTATATCGTTGCAGCCAACAACGAGGACCTTGTATTCCATAGGCGTTAAGGCATCTAGTGAGACGTATTACAAGGTTTAGTCCAGTTAACGCAAATTTACCAACGCGATTCACGATTGGATTACAAAAGCTATCCTATTGATATCTATATCAAATTAATAGTTACATTCGCTGTTAGGCGTATTCAGAAAATCCAAGCCACTATCAAGCACACCGAAAGGCTGGAGATAGTGTCAGAAATCAGATTAACATCAGCTCTTTGGCTTTATGAATCGCCTGAGTCCGGCTAGCAGTGCCAAGTTTCACGTTTATCTTACGAGCATGGGTTTTCACTGTGTGCAGCGAAATGTAGAGCTGATCTGCAATCGCTTGATTCGACAATCCCTGAGCCATAAGGTTGAGGACATCACGCTCGCGCTCACTGAGCGCAGACCCTGGCTCATGAGCCGGATTCAGTTCTACCTTTGGCAAATCAAGAAAAGCCACCAGCCCGGGTAGCCAGCTTTGCAATTGCTGGTTTACGCCTTCTGCACGAAATGTCTTCTTCACAACGTCGATCTGGCGCATGGCTTCAGCGGGTTGTTGCAGCGTCATCAAGGCCCCAGCGCGAATCATGCGGATAAACACAGACATAAAACCGTCCGGAGTATGACGCAACCAGCGATCAGTCAGCTCCAGGCATACCTCTGGGCGCCCAGCCATCAGGTGAAGTCTTGAGAGCGTCAAGGTGCTGAACCCCGGTAGCAACGCGCTGTATTCACAACGCGCAACGCCCGCACTGTCAGCATCCGCCAGTAACGCCTCAAGGCAATCATGAGCCCGGCGGAATTTTTTCTGTGAGATCCAGATATTCGAACGCACTGTATGCAACCAGGCATACGCAACAAAATCGACTTGCTGTTCCTGTAAGCGACGCTCGCCATCATCAAGAACATTCAGAGCCAGGGAGTACTGCCCCTGCCCCATCAGATTAAGCGCCCGGATTGCATACCCATAGGCTGCTGCCGGGTCAGAACGCTCTTCACATAGCAGCAATGCCTGAGTAAGAGCGGTATCCGTTGGCTCATCACTGTAACCCGTAATCCAGCCAACGGTTGCTTTCAGTATCTGCAGCCTCGCATACGCCAGACTGTTACCGCCATGCGGACTTGCTTCCAACACCTCATGGCCCTGAGTCAGAACAGATAAGCAGCGCGACGCGTGACCGCGGTTAAACTCAATACGCGCATGATCCAGGTGTGCCATGCCCTCGAGTGCACTCTGGCGGGATTTCCGGGCGATATCGAGTGCAAAACGATTCCAGATACGTGAGCCATCAAGATCCCTATGCGCCAGCGATACCAGTGCCAGCATAGAGGCGGTAAGAAATCTCAGACTGAAACGTTCCGCGGGTAACATTTCCAGCGCCTGACGGCATTGCCGTTCCGCCCGGGTTAACTCGCCTCGCGAACCTGCCATGTACCCTTTCAAAGCAATCAGGCCAGCTTCATCTATGCCCGGAATCAGTGACAGACGCTCGATCAAGCTCTGAGCAGCATCCAGTCGGTTCGTCAAAAGGTGCGTCCAGCACGCAATCTGCATCAGATCGGGAGACGTGTATAGCTGGTCTTCGTTCAGTTGATCAAACCAGACAGTAAGCCCTTGGGTATCCAGACTAGCGAGGATACTGTCAGACTGTTGCGCCATCCAACCGGCGTCGATCGCATCATGATCGGACTGCCCAGCATGAAATAACGCTGCAATCGCATCGTTACGATCCCGAAACCAGTTAAACGCGCGCAGGTGAATATCTCTTCGCCAATCGGCTGGGCGTAGCCGCGATAGACACTGGGCTACAATCGGATCCATTCTGAACCACTCAGGACGGCCGGGAACCTCCTGTAAGTACAGACCCAGCGCCAGTAATCCCTGCATATCACCCGCTGCATAAAGGTCAGGAGCGACAGCTTTAACCAGATCATCATGAAAGGTGCCAAGCACTGCACATAAACACATGAGATCCCTCAGCGGCACAGCCAGATTTGGGATGACTTCGCCACGAAGATAATCAGACACCTCATACAGACCCAGATCACTGCTCCAGCGCTCTGGCATGCCAGCACAACGCCAGGCCATGAGCCAGAGAGCCAGGCCCGCAGGCCAACCCTGCATTTTTCGCAATAACGACGGCACCTCCGCCGAGGGAAGAGTCAGTTGTTGACACTCTAACAGCGCGTTGAATTCAGATATCGAGAAGCTGAGTTGTTGAGTGGTGAGCCAGGCAATATCAGGCAATAATCCAATACTGCCGCGGGCAAACGGTAAATGACGTCCGCTGAATACGAGTTTCAGGTTCGCTGGTCGATACCGTAAAAGGAGAGTCGTAATCGCCCGGCTTTCTTCAAAATCGAGATATTCGACGTTGTCGATGATAAATACATACTGAGCGTCTTGCTGTCGCACATGCTCCAGCAAAGTTGCCACCGCTTCCATGTCGGAAAGTGACGACGAAACACCGCTACTGGTCAGGCCCAGCTCTTTCTCACACGCTCGGACCATCAACCGCGACGACTCGTCAAAACGGTCACACTGATAATATACGACCGTGTGGTCCATCTGCAGTAAAGAGATAGACGAGGATATCACCGACGTTTTCCCATAGCCCGCCGGCGCCAATAGCATTGCCACAGGCGAAGATGCCAAGGCCGCCATGAGAATATCAGAACGGTCGATATGGCTGGCAGGCACCTCAGGACGGGTTGTCTTAACCGCGATAACGCGCGCCTCTACATCGCTTTCGTTATTGCTGGCGGGGTGTACAAACACAGTGTCAGAATCCGTGACGCAAAATTAGTTATTGGGGCCTATAGAAACAAATCGGACGAGCTGCGGCAACGTTGCTCTGGTTACCTTCTGTTACCAGGACGCGACCACCACATCCAGATACCGCTGAATGCCAGAAGAAGCATTGCAAAAGCGGCGGCATCGACTATCCATATCCCCCCACGACCAAACCAGCGCCCACTGTGCATATCCTGCATCACACGCTGCCAGCTAATGGACTGGTTAACGGAAGGAAGCACCTCATACGAGGCAATTCGAGCATGAGGCATAATTTCTTCAAGAGTGAGCGCATCAGTATTCAGCCTCTGCCAATGATCAGGCGATCCAGCAACCAGCTGCCCCTCTGAAATCGCCGGCCTGGCGTCGTCGGCCAGACTAAGAAAAGCAGGATCAAAAGACTCGATCAGCTGATAATCGCCCGTCAGCAAGTGCCAGCCAGAAAGGCAGCTGACGAGCACATAATCCAGAGTCTCTGCAGCCCCCGTCAATCGGTCACAATCTGCTATGACCTCCTCGTCTAGCATCAGCATGCCGTTAGCAGAGTACAGCAACCCGTAGCGGCCGCGGTAGCCAATGTTATCCGGCAATACCGACTGATATGGCCAGAGCAGGACACGGCTCTGAGGGTAATGATTGTCCAGCTCAAGTTGCCCGGTATGATTCAACGCAACACCGGTAATCACGAGAAGAATAAGTAGGATAGATACCAGCAGTCCCAGGCGGCGATGCCAGCGATGCAGAAAAAAGCGGATTCTTCGTCTTAGCTGCGGTCTAGGGTTCGACGGCATTATCCTCATTCGCCCAGCGATCTAATAAGAGCGCCAGTTTAGCGACTTTCTTCATGGTACGCACTGAGTAGGTAGCGCCAGAAATGCCATCGATATGCTGAGAAAGATCTCCGCTGTCAGTCAAAGCGATATTTTTGTACTGACGCGTGTATTGTGGAAGACGGATTTCATCACCCCGGACCTCCCGGAACACCATAACTTCAATGCGCTCGATGTGCCCGGACGCGGTGACTATGCCAAAGGTAATAGGCTTCTCTTTACCGATTTCACTCAGTGTCCAGAGATGCCGCCCCTCAGCGGAAAGATAACGAAGCCGTGCCTGACGAGGCGCGTCTCCTAGCAAAGCCTCAGCTTGCTGTCGGCGCTCTGGCGTCATCCAGAGCGCCGATTTTTCCGGTTCAGACTCGCTGAATACTTCAGCACTGATCTGCGCTGGCGTGTAATACGTTGTTCCGGCCGACACCGGCAAACCTATTATTAGCAAGAAAGTAAAAAGCGAGCGTAACAAACCGGTCTACCTCAGAAGCTGAAACCTACACCAAGATTGTAACCAGTGGCGCTCAATTCACCAGCGGTTTCCTGACGGAAGTAATCAGCTTTCAGAACTGCAGTATCAGCCAGCCAGTAGTTCACACCGATGTCATTCTGAGTTTTCAGTTCATCAATCTGAGCTT
>NZ_DDKU01000122.1:13864-14432 GCF_002339775.1 Thalassolituus sp. UBA2590 | reverse complement strand
TTTTCAGTTCATCAATCTGAGCTTGTGTTGCAGCATCCGCCGCATAGGTCATGTTAGACAGAGCGATAGCGGTGCCAAGCACAGCGAGCTTTTTCATCTGGGATCTCCAAATTAAGGTCATCAATTTCATCAGGTTGTTCGATTGCGACAGGGAAGATACCCGAACGCACAATACAAAAGCAAATGCTACAGATTATTACTAACAAGACTATTCCAGTATTGTATACAATCGCATTTGCAGGTTTCATACACTCACTGAAACGCACTATCTGTAGCAACTACTTCAGAGCCTTACTCTTCAGAAGGCAGAACTCCCATCGACCGGTTCAATCAGGTAAACTCCTGAGCCATAGAATTTGCGAATCCACGCCACGAATCAGGCCTAATACAGCACATGACCATGCAAGAGACTTATCAGCCCCAAGCCATTGAATCTGCCGTTCAGAGTCACTGGGAAGAAAATCAGGTATTTAAAGCCGTAGTCGACAGCAACAAAGAAAAATTCTACTGCCTGTCGATGTTCCCTTATCCAAGCGGACGGCTACACATGGGGCATGTGCGTAATTAC
>NZ_DDKU01000122.1:13031-13538 GCF_002339775.1 Thalassolituus sp. UBA2590 | reverse complement strand
AATTACACCATCGGTGATGTGATCTCGCGCTATCAGCGCATGCAAGGCAAAAACGTGATGCAGCCAATGGGTTGGGATGCGTTCGGTCTGCCGGCAGAGAACGCTGCAATCAAGCATCAGGTGGCTCCAGCGAAGTGGACCAAAGAAAACATCGCCTACATGAAAGGCCAGCTTAAATCGCTGGGTTTCGGTTACGACTGGGACCGTGAACTGGCCACCTGTGACCCGGAATACTACCGCTGGGAGCAGTGGTTCTTCACCACTCTGATCGACAAGGGTCTGGCGTACAAGAAAGTTTCTGCCGTGAACTGGTGTCCGAACGATCAGACCGTACTGGCGAACGAACAGGTCATCGATGGCTGCTGCTGGCGCTGTGACACCGTGGTTGAGCGCAAAGAAATTCCGCAGTGGTTTATCCGCATTACCGATTATGCGGAAGAGCTCCTGAACGATCTGGACCAGCTGGATGGCTGGCCCGATCAGGTCAAGGCGATGCAGCGCAACTGG
>NZ_DDKU01000122.1:12342-12718 GCF_002339775.1 Thalassolituus sp. UBA2590 | reverse complement strand
GATGCAGCGCAACTGGATCGGCAAATCCCGCGGTATCCAGATGGCATTTGGCCTCAAAGATCGAGCAGACAGCCTTGAGATCTACACTACCCGTCCGGACACCCTGATGGGCGTGAGCTACGTTGCCGTCGCGGCGGGCCACCCTCTGGCGAAAGAAGCCGCCGAGAACAATCCTGAGCTCGCGGCGTTCATCGACGAATGCAGCAAGTCCGGCACCGCCGAAGCGGACGTTGCCACCGCAGAAAAGAAAGGTATGGAAACCGGCTTCACTGCGATTCACCCGATTTCCGGCAAAGAAGTCCCTGTCTGGGTCGCGAACTTCGTACTGATGGAATTCGGCACCGGTGCCGTAATGGCCGTGCCCGCGCACGACCAG
>NZ_DDKU01000122.1:0-12055 GCF_002339775.1 Thalassolituus sp. UBA2590 | reverse complement strand
CACCGGCGCGATCATGGCCGTGCCCGCGCACGACCAGCGCGACTGGGAGTTTGCAACTAAATACGGTATTGAGATCCAACAAGTCATCGAACCTGCCAACGGTGAAGAGATTGATCTGAGCAAAGAAGCCTTTACCGAAAAAGGCACCCTGATCAATTCCGGCGAATTCGACGGTCTCGGTTTTGAATCAGCCTTTGATGCCATTGCAGAGAAACTCAAAAGCGAAGGCAAAGGCGAAATCAAAGTTAATTACCGCCTGCGCGACTGGGGGGTCAGCCGCCAGCGTTACTGGGGTGCGCCAATTCCGGTGATCCGTACACAGGACGGCGACACTGTTCCAGCACCGGAGAGCCACCAGCCGGTGATTCTGCCGACAGACGTAGTGATGGACGGCGTGAATTCGCCGATCAAGAACAATCCTGAATTCGAGAACATCGAACTCGACGGTCAACCGGCATTCCGCGAAACCGACACCTTCGATACCTTTATGGAATCGTCCTGGTACTACGCGCGTTACTGCTCACCGCAGGACGACACCCAGATGCTGGACCCGAAAGAAGCCAACTACTGGCTCCCGGTTGACCAGTACATTGGTGGTATTGAGCACGCGATTCTGCACCTGCTGTACGCGCGTTTCTTCCACAAGCTGCTGCGCGATGCGGGTCTGGTGAACTGCGACGAGCCGTTCAAAAACCTGCTGACCCAAGGCATGGTACTGGCCGAAGCCTTCTCCTACACCACGGAAAACGGCGCCAAAGAATGGGTTAACCCACTCGACGTGACCGTTGAGCGTGACGAGAAAGGCCGCGTGACCGGTGCCAAACGTACCGAAGACGGTCTGGAGCTGACGGCAGCGGGCATGAGCAAAATGTCCAAGTCGAAAAACAACGGCGTTGACCCTCAGGAAGCCATTAAGCAGTACGGTGCCGACACCGTTCGCCTGTACACCATGTTTGCCGCGCCGCCGGAACAAACACTCGAGTGGTCTGACTCTGGCGTTCAGGGCGCCCAGCGCTTCCTGCAGCGTGTATGGCGCTTAAGCTATGAGCTGCTGCAACAAGCAGATCGTGGTGACCTCGGTCAGCTGAACAAAGATGAAAAAGACGCACGCCGCAAAGTGCATGAAACCATTCAGAAAGTGAGCGACGACGTAGGCCGTCGTTACAGCTTCAATACTGGCATTGCTGCAGTGATGGAATTGATCAACACCCTGCAGAAGCAGAAACTCGATAGCGCTGGTGCTCGTGCTGTCGTCGCCGAAGGTCTGGACGCCGTGGTGCGCATGCTGTCACCGATTGCTCCGCACATTGCCCAGTCTTTGTGGGAGGCCTTTGGCAATGACGGTCTGGTTCTGGATGCGTCGTGGCCGGTAGTCGACAAAAAAGCACTGGAAAAAGACAGTATCCTGCTGATCGTTCAGGTAAACGGTAAAGTGCGTGCCAAACTGGAAGCGCCCGCTACCGCGAGCAAAGACGAACTCGAAGCCATGGCGATGGCAGACGACAGCGTTAAAGCCCAGATTGACGGTAAAACCGTACGAAAAGTTATCGTTGTGCCAGGAAAATTAGTCAACATCGTTGCTAATTAATGGAGCTAGCTGCGTTGCTCTGGCGGTGTTAAAAACCAGATTAAAATGCTCATTTATGACGTATAAACTGCGCTTTCAATCTGGTTTTTGCCTTGCCATAGCGGCCTCGCTGACGCTCCCGAAGCACTGAGTCCGGTTAAAAACATAGCCTTCAGGGTTTCTATTTTTCGGAATTAATATGCGCCACCTGATTTTCTTATTGTCACTCACTCTGATCGCCAGCTGCGGCTGGCAACTCAGGGGTGTTTCGGAGCTGCCAGAAGGCTTCCGTATTATTCACGTAAGTGGTGGCCCTCAGGGCATTCGTGAACAGCTAGTGCAGCGCCTTCGCTTTAATGACGTTGTTGTACCCGAACGAGCACTCGACGCACCTGCTCAGATTGAAATTAACGAATACTCCGTAGAGCGGCGTACTCTGACAGTAAATAGCGTTGGCCAGATTGCTGAATACGAGTTCAACGCATTACTTGATGTGACCGTAATCCGTGGAGAAGAGACGTATCAATTTGTCACAGAATCCCGGCGCACTCTGAGTAATGACGTCAACAACGTCGTTGCCACACAGCAAGAAGAACGACAGTTGCGCGATGCGCTGGATTCAGACTTGCTCAGTCGCTTGATGCGCCGTCTGGAACGCCTGTAATGAAATTACGTCAGGATCAGTTAGGGCCGCATCTCGCCAAAGAACTGGCTCCCTGCTACCTGATTTCAGGCGATGACCCGTTACTGGTCATGGAGGCTTGCGACGATATACGCAAAGCCGTCAAACAACAGGGCATTGATGAGCGCGAACTGTTTCATGCGGAAGCCGGTTTCGAATGGCGCACTCTGAGAGAAGAAGCGTCAGCCATGTCTCTGTTCTCCAGTCGTCGCCTGCTGGAACTACGCATCCCCAATGGTAAGCCTTCCGACAAAGGGGAGACGATTAAGGATCTTGCCGAGCATCCGTCGCCCGACAATATTGTGCTGATCATCTGCCCAAGACTCGATGCTAAGACGCAGAAAACCGCCTGGTATAAAGCGATTGAGAAACATGGTGTTGTACTGCCCATCTGGCCCATCGAGCGGAATCAGTACCCTAGCTGGCTGAAACGTCGCTTCCAGATGGCAGGGCTCCAGGCTGACCAGGCTGCCGTTTCTGCACTTGCTCACCAGACAGAGGGCAACTTACTGGCCGCAGTTCAGGAAATCGAAAAACTGCGGATGCTGGGCGAAACTAACGTCAGCGAAGAGCTTATTATGCAGAGTGCGGGCGACAGCTCCCGCTTCGATGCGTTCGGGCTGGCAGATGCCTGCTTGATGGGAAAGCTGGGCGAGGCAAACCGTATGCTGGGTCACCTGCGTTCTGAGGGGCACGAGCCGATTATGGTGCTGGGCGCACTGACCCGGAAGATCAGGCAACTGATTGCATTAAAGCCCTGTCAGGGGGCACAAGCACTCTCCGAGGGTTTCCGGTCTCAGGGCGTCTGGCCAAGACAGCAGGCCCCTTATAAAGCAGCCCTTCAACGTCTGTCGATGAAAGATCTCCACAGAGCACTGAGCACTGCGGCAGAGGCAGACCTGGCCGCCAAAGGCAGCGGCGACGACGCTTGGCTCAAAATGGGGCAAATAGTCATTATCCTGTCAGGTCAGGCAGACAAACTCTTTACATTGACCTGAAAAGAACCGTTAGCTCAGTCACACTTTTTTCCGATTGCCGCTGCCATACTCTCCTGAGTGATCCAATCAGCCTGAATTTGTACTCTGCCAGTCATATGGCTCACGACGACTAATCACGCGTCATGATATCGACAGAATTTGGCAATTAAGATTTCGGAAGTGTAGCCAGTGCCGTCATACCGGATTCATAATCCGGTAAAAAATAAGCGGTTTCAAAACCGCGTGTCTGATGGAGATTAAAATGAACACAGTAGCCCAGCAGCAGCAGAACAGCGATCTCGTATGGGATCTTGAGAAACTCAATCAGCACAAACGTGCGATGAATTTCGTAAAGCAGTTCGAAAACCGCTTCTGTGTATTCTCAACTTCCGTACGTCAGCTTTACACCAATTACAGTATTTTCTTCCCGGAAGAAGCACACCGCCAGATGGTGATTCTTCCAGATCCTTACGCCTTTCACGATACCTTCAGCCACCTGAACCCTGATGCTGTCAGTGCCACAGGCCTGCATGTCATTCCGGGTAACCTGATAGGCAAGCAAGGCCTGTATCTGGTGATTTCTCACAAGGATAAGAAGGTTCGCTCGGTGCCTATTCCGTTCCAGGAAGGTATGCGTCAGATTCTTCGCCGAACAAACAGCGACGATCCTTTCCTGCCCGTATTGATGAAAGGTGACCTACGTGAGTTCAACGACAAACTGCCGTGCCTGCACCTGCATCGTCTGCGGCTGAGCGAACTGTCTGGGCTGTCATCTCTGGAGCGTGAAAGTATCCGCAGCCTGATCACAGATAAGCTGATGGATCTCTACCAGAAGTCTGCGACTTTCAACACCGGCAGCTGACCCAAAAGTCTGAAATCTCAGGCGGTTTCTTTCGATGGGTCGTGGTAATAGGCCCGAACCAGACGCGCTAACCCTTGTCGCCACGCCTTATTCTTAATCCCAAAGGTGTGGAACAGAGACGTGTGATCAGCAATAGGTACCCACACCTCCGGTGTCATACCCCCCTCCTGAGTAGTCAGTTCTACGGCCGTCAAATCCTCAAACTGACGCGCCTCTGCCAGCAAGGCTTCTGCAAAGGTGTATGATGAAACCGGCTCAACGCCAGAAAAATGATAAGTTCCCCAGAGATCCTCTGCGAGATGAATCTGACGAAGCATCGCCAACACCACGATCGCAACATCGTCGACGGGGGTCGGTTCAAACTCACGCTGCATATCTAACGCCAGCGACGGCTCTGAGCGGATGACGCTGAGAATACGACTGGCAAAGTCGCTGCCATCGAGCGTTAGCAACTGCCCAACTCGAAGAATAATATGCTGAGGGTTCTCGGCCACCAGTATTTCCAGCTCAGCAAAAGCTGAGCTCAATTCACTGGTATTGTCGGCAGGTGACTGCTCCTTCACTGTTTCTTTGCTGCCCAGGTATCGATGCAAGGTGGAGAGCAACACCACCAGAGCACCCTCTTCCTGGGCCCGGCCAATCCAGAATTTAGCAGACTCAAAATCGGTAGTTTCATTCAGCGCTGGCGAAATTACGTACACCGGTCGGGCACTGGACTGCAACATCGGACGCTCAGTACTGGCAATAGACACGCCGCGATGAATGAGATTCTGTTCTGCCAGATAGCGACAGAGATAACGACCTATTGGGCGGTCTGCACCAATGACGTGGGTGTGAAAACTACTGATAGCCAAGTGCGTATTCCGAGTATGGAGTTCAAAAAAGCAAGGTTACCACTGCAATCCTTAGACAGCACGCGGGATTTAATCGACGGCCAGTGACAATTCACAGATCACATTCTGATTCCGTAATGCATCATTTCTGTTGGGATACATGCGAACGTCGTTGAGGCCGATAAGTAGAGCGAGACCTCCAGTAAGGCCGACAAACCCGGCTCTGTGCTCTTCAATAAACGGGGAATGTAACGCTAGTCCTTGTGCAAGCGCTTCATTGCGTACCATGCCTCCAGCCAAGGGATCTACGCAATCTCCCGGGCGACGAAATAGAGCGATCGACTGTGGACTGATGACAAGAGCATTGCCATTGACCAGCTCAGCCTCAGCCACAGGCGTACCATCTACCAGGGTCAGAAGCTTCCAGGCACGGATCAGATCAGATGAATTTTCAATAATCATAGACAAAAATGGCGACTTAAAAGTCGCCAGTGTACCCCACCCGAAAGCCCCTCAGAAGAGCTCAATTTCGCTGTCACCGCCGCCCTCGTCTCTGCGGCGCCGATCGTTGACTTCAGCAAGCACCATATCCTGCAGGTCCAGAAGCTCATCATCGGTAAGCTGACTGATATCCAGAGCCTGAAACGTACGCGCTAATGCCGCCTGCGCCTGATAACAATGCTGGTGGGCTGGGCCGCTACCCGGGACCGTAACACCACTGGTGCCGAATACGGGCTTTTTGCAATACACACAATTGAGTGACATAACTCTCCTTCGGGAGAAGTTGTTGACCTTCTTTGTGTGAGTATAGCCAGTGATCCCGGTTTCGCCTGCGAGGTGAGGTCAACCCCCGACCTTTACACAGTTGCAACTACTCGAAATTCACCGACTTCTCAGCACGGTTGCCAAACTTATCTTCGACAACCAGCGTCCAGCGAGTACTGTTGCCAATGATCTGGCATGGCACCATAACGTGGCCAGGGTAAGACACAAAACCATCGCAACGGTCCCCCATAACACTTTCAAGCCAGACTGACTCAATGCCGCGGCCATCATCATACGCCATGCCTGACAGCCTCTTCGTCTCATCGAGCCATTCTATGTCACCAATCACGGGAGCATCATAATCGGGGTAATCCGATTTATCCCATGGGTCCGTACCATCCCGCGCTTCAATATCGTTACTGAAGCCATCACCATCGAGATCAGTGTCTGTATTATCTCCAATGCCGTCGCCATCAAAGTCTGCCCACTCCGTTGGGTCAGATGGAAAGGCGTCCACGTCATTGCTGTAACCGTCATTGTCTCGGTCATCATCCAGCTCATCCGGAATACCATCACCATCGGAGTCCGGCGGTGTACTGGTGTTGTCGTATGGATCATACGATAGTTCGCGCTCATAGCGATTAATGATGCCATCACCATCAATATCCGGGTCACTGTTATCGCCAGTGCCATCACCGTCCGTGTCGCTCCATTCCTTGCGATTCAGCGGGAATACATCGCTGCCGTTCGGGACTTCATCACCGTCAATGTCTTTATCCAACGCGTCAGGAATGCCATCACGGTCCATGTCTGAAGGGGCACTTAATGGGTCTTTTGGATCTGTACCCAGCCGTACCTCATATTCATTGCTGATACCGTCGCCATCGATGTCGAGATCGATATTGTCGCCTTCGCCGTCTCCGTCAAGATCAGACCACTCAAGGGGATTATCAGGAAAAACGTCTTCCTCGTTCAGGTAGCCGTCACCATCTCTGTCCTGGTCAACAACGTCGGGGATTCCGTCGCCATCAGCATCACGAGGTACGGAGCCGGCATCTGCAGGATTCGTCCCTGCCTGTTCCTCATAAACGTTATCGATGCCATCACCGTCGCGGTCTCTGTCGCGATTATCGCCGATGCCGTCACCATCGAGATCAAACCACTCGGACGGGTCACGCGGAAAGAGATCAATATCATTGCCAATGGTGTCACCGTCGAGGTCGGTATCCAGCTCGTCCGGAATACCGTCCCCATCAAAGTCGTTCGGGACGCTGTCAGCATTGTAAGGGTCAAAGCTCAGGGTAAGCTCAAACTCGTTATTGATGCCGTCGTTGTCGATGTCTTCATCTGAGTTGTCGCCAAGGCCATCGCCATCAAAGTCCGCCCACTCAGAGGCGTCCTCAGGGAAGGCATCGTCTTTATTCAGATAGCTGTCACCATCGATGTCATCATCCAGTACATCGACAATGCCGTCTTTATCCAGGTCACGTGGCGTACTCGCAGGGTCTAAATCGTCTGAACCTGCGGTCTGCTCGACTTCATTACTGAAACCGTCATTATCCCGGTCAGGGTCTCGATTATCACCGATACCATCGCCGTCCGTGTCTATCCACTCTTCGCCATCCGACGGGAAGACATCGACACTGTTATCGACGCCGTCACCATCGAGGTCAGAGTCGAAGTAATCTGGCATGCCATCACCATCGACATCCGACGGCTTGCTATCCGGATCAAGAACGCCGGTGCCAAGATGCATTTCGAAAACGTTCGGAATACCGTCGTTATCAGCATCCGGATCTTCGTTGTCCGGGATACCATCGCCGTCGGTATCCGCCCACGCCGCACTGTTGTCCGGGTAGAGATCGACATCATTAGCAAAACCATCGCCATCACGGTCATCATCAAGGGTGTCAGGAATGCCGTCACGATCCGTATCGGCTGGCG
Source organism: Thalassolituus sp. UBA2590 (assembly GCF_002339775.1). Taxonomy (NCBI): domain Bacteria; kingdom Pseudomonadati; phylum Pseudomonadota; class Gammaproteobacteria; order Oceanospirillales; family Oceanospirillaceae; genus Thalassolituus; species Thalassolituus sp. UBA2590. Next base: position 4,425 of record NZ_DDKU01000122.1, on the reverse strand, counting down.
CTGAAAAACGGTCATCCGGATCAGTACCCGCCTCCTCTTCGAAGCTATTGGCTACGCCATCACCATCACGGTCGGAGTCTGTATTGTCACCCGTTCCGTCGCGGTCAAGGTCTGACCACTCGTTTTTATCCAGCGGGAAGGCGTCGTCGACGTTAGGGACACCATCGTTATCCATATCAGGGTCAAGCAGATCTGGTATACCATCTCTGTCGCGGTCTTTCGGACGGGAGCTGGCACGCGTTGGGTCAAAGCCAAGCTTTTCCTCGTACTCGTTGCCAACACCATCACCGTCGAGGTCCTGATCCGTGTTGTCGCCTACACCATCGGCGTCCGTATCCTTCCAGTCGTTCGGGTCCTGCGGAAAGGCGTCTTTCTGATTGGGCACTCCATCATTGTCCATATCATCATCAATGGAATCAGGAATACCATCACCATCGATGTCTGTCTGGTCAGGGACATCAGGGTCAAAACCGGCAGCCGCCTCGAGAAAGTTCGGGAGTCCATCACCATCACGGTCCGGGTCCTGAGCATCTGCGATGCCATCATTATCGAGATCATCAAGGGCCGAATGGGCAGGCAGTGACAGCGCCGCTAATATCGCCAGCGCAAGTGGTGTACGCCACATAGTTCTTTTTATTCCTAAGGCTGTGTTCTGGCCAGATCAGGCTGGCATTCAACCGGACGATTTTTATCAGTCACCAGAATACCGGCAACGTCTTTATCATTCTGTGGTCTGAGTAACAGATAGCCACTCTCACAGAATGCTTCTTTGCCGGAAGACTTTTCGGATACTTTGACGGAATACTCGGGGCTCAGTGACAACAGCTTGAATTCAGCCACAGTAGCCCGGTCTTTCTCGTCAGGAAATTGAATATAACCGTAATGTTTGAGGGCCAGTACAGTAACGATGACACCAACAATAAACCCGATAAAGCTCCACTTCGCTTTGTCCGGTTCGTTGTATTGCTCAGGTGTACTTTCAGTCATACTTATTTCTCCGGAGATTCGCCCCACAAGGGCATCAGCTTGTGATCAATGCCGAGTTGATTCAGTATACGCGCGACAATAAAATCGATCAGATCATTGATGCTTTGCGGCTCGTGGTAAAACCCTGGGCATGCGGGCATGACCGTCGCTCCCATTCGGGTCAGGGTCAGCATATTCGTCAGATGTATTTCCGAAAATGGCGTTTCGCGAGGCACAAGAATCAGTTTACGCCGCTCTTTAAGGGCAACGTCCGCAGCTCGCTCGGTCAGATTATTGCTAGCCCCGGTAGCCACTGCAGACAAGGTTCCCGTACTGCAAGGGCATATCACCACAGGGCCCGGTTGGCCTGAACCTGAGGCCCAGGGTGCCATCCAGTCTTCCCGGCCGTATACCCTGACATCATCCTCATCACAGCCGTAGTATTTCTGCAACTCACGAGCCTGAGCCTGAGGCTTGGCCGGTAGCGTCAGCTCAGTTTCAGTTGCCAAAACCAGCAGCGCAGCTTTTGAAAAGATAAAATCAGCACCGACACCCGCAGCAATCAATGCCTGGCCAAGCCGCAACGCATAAGCAGAGCCAGAGGCTCCTGTCACTGCAATAAGGATTCGGCCAGCATCAGCCATACTTTTCCTCCAGAGCCTTGGCTAAACGTCGGGGCATATTATCAAAGCCTCCGTTGGACATCACAAGGATACGATCTCCCGGGCGCGCGTCATTGACGACCGCATCGACTATTTCCGCTGTCGATTGATAAGAATGTGCCGGGGCACGACACGCCCTCACGACATCCGACAATGACCAGCTGATATTTTCAGGCTCAAACCAATACGTGCCGTCAGCATCGTTTACCGAGCCCGCCAGTGTCTCTTTGTGAACGCCCGCTTTCATTGTGTTAGAACGTGGCTCCAGAACCGCGAGCAGACGTCCGTCAGTGTTAGTCAGCTGAGCCTTCGCCCCCTGAAGCGTGGTCGCGATCGCGGTTGGATGGTGCGCAAAATCATCATATACAGGAATTGCGCCTTCGGGGTTCACAAGCTCCATGCGCCGTTTCACCGATTGGAACTCAGCAAGTGCCTCGGCCGCAACAGCCGGGCTGACGCCCACATGAAACGCTGCCGCCATCGCCGCCACGGCGTTACTGACGTTGTGAGCGCCAGACAAGCTCCAATGGATGGGATACGCCTCGTCACGGACAGTCACTTCAAACTGACTGCCATCGGGCGCACTCATCGTCCATTGCCAGTCAGCTCCGGCCGATGAAAAAGTCGTCTGACTACTCCAGCAGCCCATAGACATCACACGATCAATTGCCTCACAGTCGGCTGGGCGAATGACCTGCCCGCTTTGAGGAATAGTACGGATGACATGATGAAACTGGCGTTCAATCGCCGCCAGATCAGGGAAGATATCGGCGTGATCAAACTCAAGGTTATTGGCAATAAAGGTTCGCGGGCGGTAATGCACGAACTTTGACCGCTTATCGAAAAAAGCCGTATCGTACTCGTCTGCTTCGATAACAAAGAAAGGGCTATCTCCCAATGTTGCAGAAGATGTGAAGTTCTCAGGGACACCGCCAATAAGATACCCCGGAGACATCCCCGCGAACTCAAGAATCCACGCCAGCATACTGGCGGTCGTGGTTTTGCCGTGAGTCCCTGCAACCGCTAACACCCAGCGGCCTTGAAGCACGTGATCGCCTAACCATTGAGGGCCTGAGGTATAGGGAATACCCCGCTCCAGCACATACTCTACCGAAGCGTTGCCACGTCCCATAGCATTACCAATAACAACAAGATCAACATCTTCAGGGATCCCCGCTGGATCAAACCCTTGCGTCAACGCAATGCCCGCCTGCTCCAGCTGATCGCTCATCGGCGGATAGACACCGTGATCGGATCCAGACACATCGTGTCCCAAGGCTTTTGCCAGCTGTGCCAGCGACCCCATAAAGGTGCCGCAGATTCCCAGAATGTGAAGCTTCATCCGTCGACCAGTCATCTTACAAAGCGGTTAGTTTACACGGCCACTGCCGTCTCCCCAACAGCCACTGAATTTCCGCACAGATTAAGGTAGTATGCGCCCATTACTTAAATCAGGACTATGAGGTTCGGAGCATGCAGCGCCTGCGCACTTTTCTCGACAACCACTGTAAGGATTCAGACGTCGCCAACATTATTGAAGGTCTGACGGTTACCTGTAAGGATATTTCACATCGCCTGCACCTGGGTGCACTGGCAGGCGTACTTGGCAGCGCCGGACAGGAAAACGTGCAGGGAGAATCTCAGAAGTTGCTGGATGTGATCTCTAACGACCTCATCAAAGAGTGTCTCGCAGCGATGCCTGCGGTGCGCGGTCTCGCCAGTGAAGAGGAGCCAGATCCGGTTGCCTGTAACCCAGAGGGTGATTATCTGGTTCTGTTCGACCCTCTCGACGGTTCATCCAACATTGATGTGAATGTCACTGTGGGAACCATTTTTTCTGTACTGAAAGCAGCCCCAGGGGCTGACGGTGGCGACGAAGCTACGTATCTGCAGGCTGGTAATAAGCAGGTTGCTGCAGGTTATGTTCTTTACGGTCCTTCGACCCTGCTAGTGTTCAGCACTGGCGAAGGCGTCCACAGTTTCACTCTGGACCCTCGTATCGGTGAGTTCGTACTGCAACGTGACAACATTCAGGTACCTGCGGAAACTCAGGAGTTCGCCATCAATATGTCGAACCAGCGTTTCTGGTTACCACAGATGCAGAACTATGTCGCAGACCTCCTGCAAGGCGAAGAAGGCCCTCTGGGTAAGCGTTACAACATGCGTTGGATTGCGTCTATGGTGGCTGAGATACACAGAATTCTGACACGTGGCGGTATATTCATGTACCCGTTCGACAATCGTGACCCTTCAAAGCCAGGCAAGCTCCGCCTGATGTACGAAGGCAATCCGATGAGCATGCTGATCGAGCAGGCTGGCGGTAAAGCCAGTACCGCCTTTGAAGATATTATGGACGTTGCCCCTGACGCGATCCACCAGCGTGTGTCTGTCGTTATGGGTTCAGCAGACGAAGTTGAGAAAGCCTGTTCCTACCATAAGTAAGCAGCGTTCTCTCTTCGATGTCTGACTCAGGTGGCTGTACTCTCCAGCCACCTTTCAGTCATCAGGATCAGCCCCTTAAGAGAAATCGGCTTGGCCATATAATCATTCATACCACTGGCAAGACATCGCTCTTCAACCTGATCGGTTGTATTCGCGGTACAAGCGATAATAGCCCCACTAAACCCTGCCTCACGCAACTTCTGACTCGTCTCAAAGCCATCCATTCCCGGCATCTGGCAGTCCATCAACACCAATGAAACGGATTGTTCTTCGACGGCGACTAACGCGGCAGCCCCAGACATCACGGCGATCACGTCACGATCAGGATGAATCCGCGCTAACATTTTTTCAGCTA
>NZ_DDKU01000128.1:0-16997 GCF_002339775.1 Thalassolituus sp. UBA2590 | reverse complement strand
CATCCAGAACGTATTTCGGTTCTCTTCGTGTACCGACCGGTCAGTCGCCTTACGAAATTGATGAAAATGAAGCGCTTTCCACAGGGTCGGGTACATTTGGCTTGAGTGGCGGTTTGAGTACTTCTAAAGTTCTTGATCCGGTTGTCTTGTTCGGCTCACTCTCAGCGGGTTATGACCTTCCCGCTACTGATCTGAACCAGGTGCGTGGTGATCAGCTGCTGCAAGAAGTGAATAATAAGGGCAATATCTCAGCCTCTATGGGTTTTGCTTACTCGCTTTCATACGATGTTTCTCTGAGTGCATCTTTCCAGGGGTCTTACTCTATGGGAAGCGAATTTGTTCTGTATCGCCCTTCAACTGGTCAGGAGACTCGTTCTGAAACGACCGGCCAAATGACCGGCATTATGAACTTCGCCTTAGGTGTGCGCGTATCCCCAAAAACGATCGCAAACGTAAACGTCGGCTTTGGTATGACGGAGCTTTCTCCTGATATCCTGCTGGGACTGTCATTGCCTATTGATATTGAGGGTGCAAAACCTTCAGAGGGCAACTAATCAGTCATGACTGATAAAACGATAATAAATAACAGTTTGTGGCGGTTTAATATGCGGAAGTTAGCGCTGTTAGCGATGCTGGTTCCAGGAGTGGCAAATGCTGAACTCCAGCAGAACCTGTTTATCGACAACAAAGCCATGTCCTTGGGGAACGCTGTAACGGCGGACCCTACCGGGATTATGGATATTCACTTTAACCCTGCTGGTCTGACTAAGCTTGACGGGCGTCAGTTTCAGTTGCAGTTCCATAACATTATTCTGAACTCTGAAGCTGAATTCAGTTTGCCTGATGATTTTGACCCTGGGGAGGCGGGTTTGCTCGACCCTTCCAAAGATCCTGTGTTGAACGAAGGCAAAAGTAGAGCGCACGTCGCTGCGTATTTTCCTGGAATAGGCCGTCAGGGTATTCCATTGCCTATCATTGCTCTGCCAACGGCGGGGTTCTCTATTAAGCCGCCGGGCTCAAAATTTACCTTTGCAAATGCTGTCTATGCGCCAATGGCTGCAGGCTTCTCGAAGGGAGATGATGATCCGGGGCGTTATCAGGCGAAAGAAGTTGCAATTCAGCGGCTTACTTATTTGTCGCCATCATTTGGTTATCAGGTAAATGATGAATTCTCTGTTGGCGCAGGTCTCCTGTTTTCACACCAGGCTGTGTCTTTAGAGCAGGAACTTCGTGCACCAAACGTGTTGGTCGGTGTGCTCGAGGAGCTGCAAAATGCTTTTGGCTGTCTCGAACCCGATGAAAATGGCAACCCCAAACGGAATGATCCGCTGGCGCCTTTTATTACGCTGTGTGGTGGTGACGTTGGTCCCTACGATGATATTGGCACGCTTGATATCACTATGACTGAGTCGCTGTCTCCATCGTTTAACCTTGGTATGCTTTGGGAACCTAATGGTTGGTTTAAGTTTGGTATGTCATATCAAAGTGAGGCGAATACCAAGCTGACCGGTGATTACGAGCTTGAGTATACGGACGACTTTGCGGACTTTTTCCGTACCTTTAACTCATCGATTATTGGTGCTGTGACTGGCGCGATTTTCTCTTTCCCGCAAGGGCAGACTTATGAGGCTGGTCATGTGACGTCAGAGCTGACCTATCCTCAGCATTTTCAGGCGGGTGTGAAGTTCAAGTATTTTGATATATTTCACTTCAATCTGGATGCTGGCTGGACCGACTTCGATGAATGGGACAGCTTAGACATCCAGTTTGACCGTCAGGTGAGCTTCCTTTCTACGGCTAAAATCCTGTCGCCGGATTTGGTAACTGATACCACTCTGGAAATGCCTCTGAACTTCCGTAGTGTCTGGACATACAATATTGGTATGGCGATGGATCTTAACTCACGTATACAGCTGCGTGCTGGTTTTGAACCCCGTCGTAGCTCAATTCCTAAGGATTCGCGTAGCCTGCAGGCGCCGATTGGCTTTATGCGTATGTACGCTGTCGGCCTTGGCTACCAGTGGGACCTGGATACTACCATCGACCTGTCGATGAGTTTTATGAAATCAGTTGAGCATATCAAGGCGGATCCGCAGGACGCGAGTTCTAATAATGAGTATCCGAATTCAAGTAACTCTCTTAACCGTAACTGTCTTACATGCGTTGTTACCAACCCTTACCCAGGGCTCGATGTCGACACCAAGTTGACCATTGGGCACGCGGGTATCAGCTTCAGGACCAAGTTCTGAGGTTAATATTTCTCTTCCTGCTGTCGTCAGTCGCCATGGCTGACGGCAGTTATTACACTTGGGTTGATGCGCAGGGGCGAATTCATAATGTCCCGCTGAAGCCCGGTGAGGAAGAGCCAGTGGAGCAACCTCCTGGTGACGATAATGACTACCAGACAGAGGAGGAGGTTCAGGAAAAGCTTCGCCAGTACGATGAGGATAATCCTGCCTTTTACGTGATCGTAGAGCCAGATGGGCGTGTTCGTACGGAAACATACGACGCTGAAGCTGAACAAGAAGCCGCTGCTGAGACCATTGTGGGCGATGACGAGGTCATTATTGGGTGGGATCCTATTCTTGCGCCACCTTTTCGGGTTGATAAGCAAATGACGCAGGGAGCGTGCTGCGAAGCGTTTACTGACCAGTTTGTTGAAGCCCCTAAGCAATTTAAGTCGGTGCAGCTGTTTGACCCTGTCAGATATCGCTCGTTCCCAACTTCGCAGGGAAATCACACAGCCTGGTACTTTCACATTGGAAAGCCTCCCAAGGCAACTTCGGGTCGTCGATTTCTTGTGCTCAGGCTGCGTGGCGCTCCGGTCGAGGCTAGCCTGATCTCGCTAAACTCAGACCTCAAGCCTCTGTACTACTCGCGACGTTTGCCGCTCGATAGTATTCCCGAAAGCTGGCATAGCGTTGGATATCAGGAGGCCAGGGTGCTTGTCGAAGACAAGGGTGTTGAGAGTTTCATTCTTTATCTTGATATGAAACCCGCGGAAGATATGTCGCTGGAGATTCGTTGGGCTGATGGCTACGCACCGTTTCAGTAAAACCCTCAATCACGGTGATATTGCATCTACGCTCGTCAACTTCGAAGAAAGCATGAGTACAGCTGTGGGTGATTCACGTCGTCTGGTCTTGCTGCATGGTGCTGGCCTGGCCGGAGATCTGACGTGGCGTCTGGTTGTTAATTACCTGACAGAATGGGATGAAGTGCTGATTCCCGATCTTCCGGGAATGGGGGATTCTGTTTGGGTTAATGCAGAGTCTGCGGGCTTTGATGAATACCTGGCTGCTATCGCTGAATTCCTTAGGTATCAGGGTTGGGGTCAGTTTGACCTTGTCGGGTATTCCTTTGGAGGGCTGCTGGCAATGCATCTTGCGGAGCTGAGTGATGCGCCGTTTAAGGTGCAGCGATTAGGTTTGATTGAGCCTGCGGCCTTGTTGGCGAGTAATCCAGAGCTTTTGATACATCGAGCTGAAGAATATGGCGACCAGGCTGAATTGCTGATGTCAGGTAAGGCGGATGCTGTGCTTGGTTTTCTGGATGCTGTATCCCCGTTTCGTGATAAAGCTGGCGATGACCTGGTTGTGCGACGTTTGTCAGAAAACCTGGCTGGGCTCGGCTATGGTGTCAGGGCGGTTAGTCAGGCGTTGACTCGGTATTCAGATCATTATGCTAACTGGATTTCACCAGTCCCAGGTATGAGCCTCATCGGAGGCCTGTCTCCTGAATCAATGCGTATGCGTCATAAAAGACTGGCGGCTGAATCTCCGACGTGGGTGTTGCACGAAGTTCCGCGTGCAGATCATGGCGTTGTTTATTCGAGGCCGAAGCAGGTGGCTTCGGCGATTAATGCACTACGTGCTTGAATATCAGTCGAGAGAGCGCTTCAGCCCTGTGGAATCAAGGATTCTAGTAGAAATTTCCTCGATCGATTTGTCGGTTGTGCTGATGTAAGGGATGTTCTCCCGCTCGTACAGAAACTCCACTTCGTCTACTTCGTGGTAGCATTGCTTAAGTGACGCGTATCTGCTGTTAGCTTTTCGTTCTGTGCGGATCGCTGAGAGGCGCTCCGGGTCAATCGTTAACCCGAATATCTTATGTTTGTGTTTCTGCAGGCTGTCAGGCAAGCGCAGATCAAGCATATCTTCTTCTGTCAGCGGGTAGTTCGCCGCCTTAATGCCGAATTGCATAGCAAGATAGAGGCAGGTCGGAGTTTTGCCGGACCGGGAAACGCCAACGAGTATGACGTCAGCATCTTCGTAGTGGCGGGTGCGTGCGCCATCATCATTGTCGAGGGCAAAATTGACTGCGTCTATGCGGTTCAGGTAGCGCGTACTATCCGCAGGGGAGTGTGACTTGCCGACCGAGTACGAGCTTTCAGTCGCTAATTCCTGCTCCAGTGGATGCAGAAATGCTTCAAAAATGTCGACTTTAAATGCATCCGCGGTGTCGATGATAGAACGGATGTTCTTGTCGACAATCGTATCGAAGAGAATGGCGGGTGCGCCGGAGTCCTTTGCGGCCTGATTGATTTTGGCCACTGCGTTGTTAGCCTTCTCAGTCGAATCAATGTATGGCAGTGTTACACGGGTAAACTGAAGCTTGTCGAATTGGGCTAGCAAGGCATTGCCTAATGTTTCGGCCGTGATTCCTGTACCGTCGGAAATAAAATAGGCAAAGCGCTTCATATGGTAATTTTTCCTGCGTCCACTTAGTATTACGTGCCTGACGGAGTTCCGCAGACGCAGGCAACTATAGGTGATTCATGCGAATCACCCAAGCGTAAAATTGAATCATCAGCACGAAGGAGAGTTTCCTTGACCGATTATGTTCTCAGGTTTAATCAGGTAACCATCAATGACGTTGAGCGCGTTGGCGGTAAGAATGCATCACTTGGCGAAATGATCGGAAACCTCTCGGCCGCTGGCGTTTCAGTGCCAGACGGTTTCGCAACAACGGCAGATGCCTATCGGGAGTTTCTCGCCTATGAGGGCCTGGGCGGACGAATTAATGATGCGCTTCAGGGGCTGGATGTTGATGATATTCAGGCATTGACATCGACGGGTAAGCAAATCAGGGAGTGGATTCACGAGGCACCTTTGCCGCCAAAGCTTGAAGAGAGAGTGCGTGAAGAGTTCTCATGGCTGGAAGATGGCAATGACAACATGGCCGTTGCTGTGCGCTCATCAGCCACTGCAGAAGACCTGCCTGATGCTTCTTTCGCTGGTCAGCAAGAAACCCATCTGAATATTGTCGGTATCGACAATGTGCTTTTCGCGATCCGTGATGTCTTCGCTTCTCTGTTTAACGACCGTGCGATCGCTTACCGTGAGCATCAAGGCTTTGATCATCACAAGGTCGCCCTGTCTGCGGGTATTCAACGTATGGTTCGTAGTGAGACTGCATCCAGCGGTGTCATGTTTACCCTGGATACAGAATCTGGATTCGACGATGTCGTATTTATAACCTCCTCATATGGCCTGGGCGAAACCGTTGTGCAGGGTGCGGTAAACCCTGACGAGTTCTACGTTCACAAGCGTAACCTGACTGAGGGTCGACCATCGATTCTGCGTCGCAATCTTGGTGCTAAAGCCATCAAGATGATTTACAACAAGGAGGCTTCGGTTGGTAAATCGGTTGAGACTCAACGCGTTGATCGTGACCTGCGCAGAATATTTTCTATTACTGATGACGAAGTGCAGTCGCTCGCTCGTCAGGCAATGATCATTGAGAAACACTACGGCCGCCCAATGGATATTGAGTGGGCGAAAGATGGTGATGATGGCAAGCTTTATATCGTCCAGGCCCGTCCGGAAACCGTAAAAAGTCGCGCCAGTAAAAACGTTATGGAGCGCTACCTGCTGAAAGAAACCGGCAATATCCTTGCTGAAGGCCGGAGCATTGGCCACCGGATTGGTAAGGGTAAAGTACGCGTTATTGAACATATCGAAGATATGGACAAGGTGCAGGAAGGCGAAGTACTCGTAGCTGATATGACGGACCCTGACTGGGAACCGGTGATGAAGCGCTCAGCCGCAATTGTTACCAATCGAGGTGGTCGCACCTGTCACGCAGCAATCATTGCCCGTGAGCTAGGCATTCCCGCTGTTGTTGGTTGCGATGATGCAACAGACAGACTCTTCGACGGCCAGGAAGTCACCGTTTCTTGTGCAGAAGGTGATACCGGCTTCGTTTACGAAGGTGCGCTTGATTTTGATGTTCGCACCAACAGCGTGGATTCGATGCCGGATCTTGATCTTAAGATTATGATGAATGTCGGCAATCCGGATCGTGCCTTTGATTTTCAGTCATTGCCGAACGCCGGTGTTGGCCTTGCACGCTTGGAATTTATTATTAACCGCATGATCGGTGTTCACCCGAAAGCGCTTCTGAATTTTGATCAGCTGCCTGAGGATGTGAAACCTACCGTCGAGCGTCGTATCTCTGGGTACAGCGAGCCTGTTGATTTCTACGTAGATAAGCTGGTTGAAGGTATATCAACTCTGGCTGCTGCGTTCTGGCCGAAGCGCGTTATCGTTCGTCTTTCTGACTTTAAATCAAACGAATACGCCAACCTGATTGGTGGGCGCTTATTTGAGCCGGAAGAAGAAAATCCAATGCTGGGTTTCCGTGGCGCGTCGCGCTATATCTCCAAGAATTTCCGTGATTGTTTCGAACTCGAATGTCGGGCGATGAAGAAAGTCCGCAATGAAATGGGCTTCACCAATGTTGAAATTATGGTGCCATTTGTTCGCACCGTCGGTGAAGCAGAGCAGGTGGTTGAGCTGCTTGCGGAAAACGGCCTTAAGCGTGGTGAGAATGACCTGCGCCTGATCATGATGTGTGAGCTCCCTGCAAACGCGATTCTTGCAGAGCAGTTCCTTGAGCATTTTGACGGTTTCTCTGTTGGCTCGAATGACCTCACGCAACTGACGCTGGGTCTGGATCGGGATTCCGGCATTATTGCTCACCTCTTTGATGAGCGTAATGCGGCAATTCTGGCTCTGCTTGAGAACGCCATTGATGCGTGTAAGAAAGCAGGCAAGTACATCGGCATCTGCGGTCAGGGGCCGTCGGATCATCCGGACTTCGCACGCTGGTTAATGGATAAAGGTATCGACAGTATTTCTCTGAACCCAGATTCCGTGTTGGATACCTGGTTCTTTCTTGCCAATAAGCAGGACTGAACAACCCAAGTAAAGGACGAACGAATTATGAAGAGCAGCAGTTCGCTGTTCCCCGTGACCTTATCGCGGGCAGATATCCTTGGTGATCTCTCTGAGGATATCTATCTGGTGAAACACAATCGCGATCCTGACCCGAGTGTACAGATAGCGCTGTCGCGGATTGGTCTGGCTGGTAACGAGCAAGGTGAGGACAGAGGGTTTCCGGTTGTTCTCGTTCACGGTAGTTTCACCAATAAAGGCTTCTGGTTGTCGGCGAAAGGGCGCGGCATGGCCAGTTTTCTGGTCGAAAAGGGCTTTGATGTCTGGTTATACGAGCACCGTGGGCATGGCCAGTCTCCCCGTAATGATGACTATCAAAAAAATACTGTTGAGCGGTACGCGCGTTTCGATGTCCCGGCGGTTCATGAGTTTATTCACGAGCAGAGTGGACGTTATCCGGCCTGGCTCGGGCATTCACTTGGTGGGACTATCATCGCGACTGCGGTTTCCGGTGGCTTTCTGACTTCGTTGCCAGCATTTGCCATGTTTGGTACGCAAGTGGTGCGCCCGAATATGGCGTTGCAGGTTCCGCTCGCGGGTCCAATTGCTCGTGCGCTTGTTTCTTTCAGGAAAGAGCTGGACGGTCGCCAGATGAAAATTGGGCCTGAAAACGAACCTGCAGGTGTCATTAATGAGTACCTTGCGCGCCATAGCCTGCTGGGGCGTTGGAAGTTGCCATCGACTGGCGAGCCTCTGTTGCCGAAGTGGAAAGAAGCGACAATTCCGCTTCTGGGGGTTTCTGCAGCGGGTGATACCACGGATCCAGCGAAGTATTGTCAGCGTTTTTATCGAATGTACGGCGGCCCTAAAGAGGAACTTATCCTTGGCGTTGGAAGCGGCTTTAGCAAGGATTTTGCTCACATTGATATGATCATTGGCGAAGATGCCGAACGCGAAGTCTGGCCGAAGGTCAGTAATTGGCTTGGCGCTTATGCAAGCTGAGGAGCCTTACAGTAAAGTTGCGGTTATTGTCGGTGTTACCGGACTGATTGGTTCCCATCTGTTGGAGTGCCTGCTGCAGGAGAACCGCTATCGTAAAATCGTTGCCATTGCGCGTAGTTCTGCGCCGGATTCTGTTAAGAAATACATCGATAGCGGTCAGCTGATCTGGCAGTCGTTCTCTGAGCCTATGCCTGATCATGTTGATCATTTCTTCTGTGCACTTGGTACGACGCAAAAAGTGGCTGGCAAGGCAGGCCTTGCGGCGGTCGATCGGGATCTGGTTGTTGAGACCGCATCTGCCGCGATCGCAAAAGGTGCCAGTCTCTGTTCAATTGTCAGTGCGACTGGAGCGGATGCCAGTTCGATATTTTTTTATAACAGGATCAAGGGTGAAATGGAGGCGGGGCTCAGCGAGTTAGGCGCCCGCTGTGTGCAATTCTGGCAACCGTCCGTATTGCTGGGCGAGCGCAGTGAGGAGCGGTTTGCAGAAAAGATCGCGGGTTGTATCCTGCGGTCGCCTTTACCTAGAAATATCCAGTGTCGGGATGGAGCTGCTGTTGCTTCTGCGATCGCAGTAGCCGCTGGTCGGGATCTGACCGGAATACACCGATTTAAAGTACGTGAAATAGACATGTTTAACTCAGGAGAGACGCTATGACTCAATATGTAACCCCGGATCTTTGTGATGAATACCCGGATCTCATCACTGTTGTTGAGCCAATGTTCAATAACTACGGTGCCCGTGAATCATTCGGTGGCGAAATCGTAACTGTTAAGTGCCACGAAGATAACTCAAAAGTAAAAGAGTTGGTCGACACCGACGGCAAAGGTAAAGTCATGGTTGTTGATGGTGGCGGCTCCATGCGTCACGCGCTGCTGGGCGATATGCTGGCTGAAAAAGCAGCTAAAAACGGTTGGGAAGGTATCATTATCTACGGTTGTATCCGTGATGTTGATGTCATTATGGAAACTGAGCTGGGCGTTCAGGCGCTGGCAACGAATCCTCTGAAGACCGATAAGCGTGATCTGGGCGACGTAAACGTTAAGGTTAAGTTCGGTGGTGTTGATTTCGTGCCGGGCCAGTTCGTTTATGCAGATAACAACGGCATTATCGTTTCTCCGCAGAAGCTGGAGATGCCAGAGGCCTGATTAACAGTGCACTCTGTAAAGAGCCCGGCATGGCCGGGCTTTTTTGTGCTCCGTTTTCGATGGGATGGGCTGGGTTGTATACAATCTTGGTCGTAGATCTATTGAAACTGGCATTTTTAGGCGTAGAATGTCGGTCGACTTATTTAGGATTGTCGACAATCTATGTCTGAAGCCCAAACGCTTGCTGAAAAAGTGTTCTCTGAACTCGCCACGGCTATCGTTCGTGGAGAGCTGGCTCCCGGTGAAAAACTTTCGGAGCAGGCATTGGTTACCCGATATGGCGGCAGTCGCGCGCCGATAAGAGAAGCGATTCAGAAGCTTGAGGCACGCAATCTCGTGGTTCGTGTTCCGCATGCTGGCGCTCGTGTGGTGTCTTTGTCGCTCGAGGAACTGCGTGATATCTATGAAGTCCGCCTGGAGCTTGAGAGTATGGCGTGCCGCCTGGCCGCAGAGCGTATGTCTGACGCTGATATTTCAGCACTTGAAAAGCTTCTCGAAGAACATGCACGTTCCATTGAGGCAGATCAGGGACTCAGTTACTACCAGAAGTCGGGCAATCTGGATTTTCACTACCGCATTATCGAAGGCAGCAAGAATAGCCGTTTGCATCAAATGCTCTGTGGTGACCTCTATCACATAATCCGTATGTATCGTTATCGCACCAGTACCAGCTCAGAGCGCCCGCTGCAGGCATTGAAAGAGCACCAGCGCATTGTGGAGGCGATAAAAAGTCGTGATCCGCAACTCGCCGAACTACTGATGAGGCGCCATATCCAGGTGTCTTTGACTAACCTTGAAACTCGTCTGGCTCACGAGGCCCGACATTAACTTATACGGCACAGGAGACCTGATATGACCCCAGGCCAGAAATTCCGTAAGGCGCTTGAAGATAACAAGCCGCTGCAAATTGTAGGTACCATCAATGCGTATGCCGCGATGATGGCTGAAAAAATTGGCCATCAGGCGATCTATCTCTCCGGTGGTGGTGTTGCAAACGCTTCCTACGGCCTGCCAGACCTCGGTATGACGTCGCTGAACGACGTGGTTGAAGATGTTCGTCGTATTACTTCTGCAAGCTCGTTGCCGCTGTTGGTTGATATTGATACGGGTTGGGGGGGCGCATTCAACATCGCTCGCACCATTAAAGAGATGGAAAAGGCCGGTGCTGCTGCAGTGCATATCGAAGATCAGGTTGCTCAAAAGCGTTGTGGTCATCGCCCGAACAAAGAAATCGTATCTAAAGAAGAAATGGTCGACCGTATCAAAGCGGCTGTTGATGCTCGAACTGATCCGGATTTCTTCATCATGGCCCGTACTGATGCGTTCGCTCAGGAAGGTCTTGAAGCGGCGATTGAACGTGCGAAAGCATGTGTTGAAGCTGGCGCTGACGGCATCTTCGCTGAAGCTGTGAAGACTGAAGAACACTACCGCGCTTTCGCTGAAGCGCTGGATGTGCCGATTCTGGCAAACATCACTGAATTCGGTCAGACCGAACTTTGGAGTCGCGAGCAGCTGGGTGAGTGGGGCGCCGCTATGGTGCTGTACCCACTGAGTGCGTTCCGCGCGATGAATAAAGCAGCCGAGACTGTTTATAAAAGCCTGCTTGAAGAAGGTCACCAGCGTAAGGTGGTCGATATTATGCAGACCCGTATGGAACTGTACGATTACCTGAACTACCACGATTTTGAACAGAAGCTCGATGCTCTGTTCGAAGAAGGTAAGAATAAATAACAGATTGGCGAGAGAGCTACCTCGTCTGTTAAATATTAATAATTTCAGATAGTTACATAAAGTATCTAAAGTTATAGGAGAAGCACATGGCTGCTGGAAAAGAACTCTCTGGGGCAGGCCTGCGCGGCCAGGTTGCCGGTAAAACTGCGCTTTCGACCGTGGGTAAATCAGGTTCCGGTCTGACTTACCGTGGTTACGACGTCAAAGACCTCGCTGCAAACTGTGAGTTTGAAGAAGTTGCGTACCTGATCCTGAAAGGTGAGCTGCCTACTCAGGCTGAGCTGGATGCCTACAAAACTAAGCTGAAGGGCATGCGTGGTCTGCCACAGGCGCTGAAGGAAGTGCTAGAGCGCATTCCTGCTTCTGCTCATCCAATGGATGTGATACGCACTGGCTGTTCGATGCTGGGCAACCTCGAAACCGAAGAAAGCTTCGATGAACAGCAGGAAGCGACTGATCGCATGCTGGCTGTTTTCCCAGGCATGATCAACTACTGGTACAACTTCTCTCACAATGACAAGCGCATTGATGAGAATACCGCTGCTGATTCTATTGCCGAACAGTTCCTGTGGACTCTGCATGGCGAGAAGCCATCTGAACTGCATGTTCAGGTGATGCAGGCATCACTGATTCTGTATGCAGAGCACGAGTTCAACGCATCTACCTTCACTGCACGCGTATGTGCATCAACGCTGAGTGACATGCACTCCTGTATCACTGGTGCTATTGGTTCCCTGCGTGGCCCACTGCACGGTGGCGCGAACGAAGCCGCGATGGAACTGATCGAAGGCATGGACAACCCAGAGCACGCTGAAGAGTCCATCATGGGTATGCTGGCGCGCAAAGATAAGATCATGGGCTTCGGTCACGCGATCTACCGCGAATCTGACCCGCGTAACGCTGTGATCAAAGAGTGGTCTGAGAAGCTGGCGAACGAAAATGGCGACACGAACTTGTACGACATTTCTGTACGTTGTGAAGCGGTAATGTGGCGCGAGAAGAAGCTGTTCTGTAACGCTGACTTCTTCCACGCCTCTGCGTACAACTACATGGGCATTCCAACCAAGCTTTTCACTCCGATCTTCGTATGCTCCCGTCTGACTGGCTGGGCTGCACACGTGATGGAGCAGCGCGCTGACAACCGTATTATCCGTCCAAGCGCTGAATACACTGGGGAAGAGAATCGTGTGGTTCCGGCGATTGCAGACCGCTGAGTACTTGTTTTCGCTTCGCTGAACCGTTAATCGAAGCTGCGGCACGCCGTGAATACGTCCCTGTAGGCTCCGGCCTGCCATCCATGGCAGGCAGGGCCGAAGCTTTCGATTAACGATTCGCCAAATGTTGCAGTAGCCGCGGACACCGCAAAGGTGTTCCCGGCAGGTCTGATTACAAGCCTACATGCCAGGGATGGCATGTGGGAGCCCCCATGGATGGGTTTACGGCGACTTGTAATCAGACCTGCCGGGAATACCGTTTTTGTTGTTGAAGCCGCGCATATTGATGCAGAGAGAATTATGAATACTGAATTCCGTAAGAATCTTCCGGGCAGCAGCCTGGACTACTTTGATACCCGCGCGGCATGTGAAGCCATCAAGCCGGGTTCATACGACACACTGCCATACACCTCGCGTATTCTGGCAGAACAGCTGGTGCGTCGCTGTGCCCCAGAAGCACTGAACGCAAGTCTGGAGCAGCTGATCGACCGTAAACGCGATCTCGACTTCCCTTGGTACCCAGCACGCGTCGTGACTCACGATATTCTCGGTCAGACCGCTCTGGTGGATCTGGCGGGCTTGCGCGATGCAATCGCAGCTCAGGGCGGTGATCCGTCCAAAGTGAATCCAGTGGTTCAGACGCAGCTGATTGTTGACCACTCGCTGGCTGTTGAGTGTGGCGGCTTTGATCCTGATGCATTCCAGAAAAACCGCGACATCGAAGAGCGTCGTAATGCTGACCGCTTCCACTTCATCGAGTGGACTAAAACGGCGTTCGACAACGTCGACGTGATTCCAGCGGGTAACGGCATCATGCACCAGATTAACCTGGAGAAAATGTCTCCGGTGGTTCAGGCGCGTGACGGCGTTGCGTATCCAGATACTTGTGTAGGTACAGACTCTCACACGCCGCACGTTGATGCACTGGGTGTAATCTCTGTAGGTGTTGGCGGTCTGGAAGCCGAAACTGTAATGCTGGGTCACCCATCCATGATGCGTCTCCCAGACATTGTTGGTGTTGAGCTGACTGGGAAGCGCCAGCCAGGTATTACTGCAACTGACATCGTTCTGGCTCTGACTCAGTTTCTGCGTAAAGAGCGTGTTGTTGGTGCGTACCTTGAGTTCTTCGGTGAAGGTGCTTCAAGCCTGACGATCGGTGACCGGGCGACGATTTCCAACATGACGCCAGAATACGGCGCAACTGCAGCGATGTTTTACATCGATGAGCAGACCATCGATTATCTGAACCTGACAGGTCGTGACTCCGATCAGGTGGCTCTGGTAGAACAGTATGCTAAAGAAACTGGTCTGTGGGCAGACGCACTGGAAAGTGCACAGTACGAGCGTGTTCTGAAATTTGACCTCTCTTCTGTTGGTCGCAATATGGCAGGCCCTTCAAACCCTCATGCGCTTCTTGCAACGGCAGATCTGGCAGCTAAGGGCATCGCGGGTAACCTGGAAGAGGCCAAAGCTCAGGAAGCTGAAGGTCTGATTCCTGATGGTGCGGTCATCATCGCTGCTATCACCTCCTGTACCAATACCTCTAACCCTCGCAACGTGGTTGCGGCTGGTCTGTTGGCGAAAAAAGCCAATGAGCTGGGTCTGATACGTAAGCCTTGGGTTAAGTCGTCGTTCGCGCCGGGTTCAAAAGTGGCGCGCACCTACCTTGAAGAAGCGGGGCTTCTCCCAGAGCTTGAGAAATTGGGCTTCGGTATCGTAGCGTTCGCGTGTACGACCTGTAACGGTATGTCGGGCGCACTTGATCCTGAAATTCAGCAGGAAATCATTGATCGCGACCTGTATGCCACTGCTGTACTGTCGGGTAACCGTAACTTCGATGGTCGTATTCATCCATACGCTAAGCAGGCATTCCTGGCTTCGCCGCCACTTGTTGTCGCTTATGCGATTGCGGGTACCGTTCGCTTCGATATCGAGAAAGACGTACTGGCCGTGGTTGATGGCAAAGAAATCCGCCTTACGGACATCTGGCCATCTGACGAAGAAATCGACGCCATCGTAGGCGAATTCGTCAAGCCACAGCAGTTCCGCGACGTATACATCCCGATGTTCGATCTCGGCGAAGCTGAAAAAGCACCTAGCCCTCTTTACGACTGGCGCGAGATGTCGACCTATATCCGTCGTCCTCCATACTGGGAAGGTGCTCTGGCAGCAGAACGTACCATGAAGGGGATGCGTCCGCTGGCGATTCTGCCGGACAACATCACTACGGATCACCTGTCGCCATCGAATGCGATTCTGATGAACAGTGCTGCGGGTGAATATCTGCACAAGATGGGACTTCCAGAAGAAGACTTTAACTCGTACGCCACGCACCGTGGTGACCACCTTACGGCTCAGCGTGCCACTCTTGCTAACCCGAAACTCATGAACGAAATGGTTCAGGAGAACGGCGAAGTGATGCAAGGTTCTCTGGCGCGTATTGAGCCAGAAGGTAAAGTCGTCCGGATGTGGGATGCGATTGAAACCTACATGGAACGCAAGCAGCCGCTGATTATCGTTGCCGGTGCAGACTACGGTCAGGGTTCGTCACGTGACTGGGCTGCCAAAGGCGTTCGTCTGGCGGGTGTTGAAGTGATCGTTGCTGAAGGCTTTGAGCGTATTCACCGTACCAACCTGATCGGTATGGGTGTACTGCCGGTACAGTTCAAAGAAGGCACCACGCGCAAAACACTGGAGCTGGATGGTACGGAAACCTATGACGTCATAGGTGAGCGTTCTGCTGGCTGCGACCTGACGTTGGTTATCCATCGTCAGAATGGCGAAACCGTTGAAGTGCCTGTGACCTGTCGTCTGGATACTGCGGAAGAAGTAGTAACCTACAACGCAGGCGGTGTGCTCCAGAAGTTCGCCAAAGACTTCCTGAAGTCAAACTGAGGCTAGTTGCGTTGCTGCAACTTTGTTGCGTTCTCGCTCGCCCCGTCGCCTACCAATTGGTATGCCTCGGGGTCTCGCTGCGGGGCGCCTCGTTGCAGCGGCCTCACTGACGCCTCCCGAACGGACTTGTTTCCTTCGGTGGGTCTGTGAGGTATTAGCTAAAAAAGCTGAATCGGTAGGGTGGGCATGGCCCACCTTATTTTTATTATTTAGTGGGGCATCTTATGACTCATAAACCACAAGTTAAAATCCCAGCGACTTACATGCGTGGCGGTACGTCGAAGGGTGTTTTCTTCAGTCTGACGGATTTGCCTGAGTCTGCACAGGTACCAGGTGAAGCGCGCGATAAAATCCTGCTGCGCACTATTGGGAGTCCTGATCCTTACGGTCAGCAGATCGACGGTATGGGCGGTGCGACTTCAAGTACTTCCAAGACCGTAATCCTGGCGAAAAGCGAGCAGCCAGATCACGATGTGGACTACCTCTTCGGTCAGGTATCGATCAATAAACCATTTGTTGACTGGTCTGGTAACTGCGGCAACCTGACTGCGGCTGTTGGCGCGTTTGCGATCTCCAAAGGTCTGGTTGACGCTGACCGAATTCCCGAGAATGGTATCTGTACGGTTCGTATCTGGCAGAAGAACATCAGCAAAACCATTATTGCTCATGTGCCGATCACTAACGGCGAAGTGCAGGAAACGGGCGATTTTGAACTGGATGGTGTGACCTTTCCGGCGGCTGAAGTTGTGATCGAATTTATGGACCCAGCCGATGGCGAAGGTTCTATGTTCCCGACCGGCAATCTGGTGGATGATCTTGAAGTACCGGGTATCGGTACTTTTAAGGCGACCATGATCAATGCTGGCATTCCAACCATCTTCGTGAACGCTGCAGATATTGGCTACAAAGGCACAGAGCTGCAGAAAGATCTGAACTCAGATGCAGACGCGCTGGCTCGCTTTGAAACCATGCGTGCTTATGGCGCGGTAAAAATGGGCCTGATCAAAGATGTCGCCGAGGCGGCTGATCGCCAGCATACGCCGAAAATTGCATTCGTTGCACCAGCAACGGCCTATGAGTCATCCAGCGGTAAACAGATCGGCACTGGCGATATTGATCTTTGTGTTCGCGCTCTGTCGATGGGTAAATTGCACCACGCCATGATGGGGACGGCGTCGGTAGCTATTGCGACAGCAGCTGCGATTCCGGGCACTCTGGTTAACGAAGCAGCCGGTGGTGGTGATCGTGACGCGGTTACTTTTGGCCATCCTTCTGGAACGCTGCGCGTTGGTGCGGCGGCTGAGGAAGTGAATGGTGAATGGACTGCTAAGAAAGCTGTAATGAGTCGCAGTGCGCGCATCATTATGGAGGGGAATGTTCATATCCCTGGTGATACTTTCTGATCAGAAGTATCTGGTTATAAAAAAGCCCGCATCTGCGGGCTTTTCTACGTCTGCTCCCCTCTGAGTTACTCAGAGGGGAGTGGCCTCTAAAGAGGGGCGAAGATTACTCTCCGCTCTGGCTCTCTTCAGCAACTTCCTGCTTTTTCGGCTTTTCAGAGGTTGCTTCGTCACCTTCATTGCTGGCGGTCCCAGCATTACGAGGGTCGTTCGGTGCACGACCTGACGGCGCGCGACGACGACGGCGAGTCGGCTTCTTCTCAGCTTCTGCAGATTGCTCTTCTGCTGCAGGTTTAGCTTCTGCTGCAGGTTTAGCTTCTGCTGCAGGTTTAGCTTCTGCTGCAGGTTTGGCTTCTGCTGCAGGTTTGGCTTCTGCTGCAGGTTTGGCTTCTGCTGCAGGTTTGGCTTCTGCTGCAGGCTTAGCTTCT
>NZ_DDKU01000029.1:0-7159 GCF_002339775.1 Thalassolituus sp. UBA2590 | reverse complement strand
TCCTGATACCCGACGAATACTTGCCCCAGATAACTCGTTCCCCGACCTGTGTACTGAGACGTTATGTCAGACATACGGAAGGCCAGGGCGCGGGCAAGGCGGGTAACCTCACTGACGTCGCCGGTCTTGTCTAGCTGATCCGCCGCAGTGATTAATGCCAGGCAAGCGTCGCCCATGTCGTTCACCAGACGCATATCCGGGTAGCCGCGGGTCACAATATCTTTGCGGTTAGCAGCCATCAGGCTGTTGAAATAGTCCCAGCGTTTCACAAGTTGGCTTGCGGTATCGGCTGAAATCTCTTCTTCTGTGCCGCTGATAATACGACTGGCGGCTGCATGCGCTGAGGCCATGGACTCATCGATCCGGTTGGCATACTTCAGATCCGCATCCAGGCCCTGATACATATAAAAGCTGGCCATGGCATTGGTTACCTGAACCTTCAGCGCGTGGATGTCTGCAGGGTCTGAGGCAAGAGCACGAAGGCTGAAAATAAGGCTGACAACAAAAAGGGTAACGCGGGTCTTGTTCATAATGTGTCTCTGGTGACTTTCTAACAAGCAATCCCGTCAGTTTATTCTTAACTTACAATCCAGCCCATAGACGCTTACAAAGGGTAACAATTCTGGCCTGATCGGCAGCGGTGCTAAAGGTCTATGAACGTCAATATCCCGACATGCCCTGATTCTGAATCTGGCGTGATCTATTGACTTTCATGCGCCTCTCTGGGAAGGTGTGCCTCTCAGATTCAAACGCTCGTATGAATTGTTTGCTTTTTAAGCAATTGAGCCTTGTTTCACCAACCGGCGCGGTATCCAAACGGGTATCTGACTGCCAACAGCTAACCACCATGTGGAGATCAGTTGATGATTTACGAAGGTAAAGCCATCACGGTAACCCTGATCGACGGCGGAATCGCCGAACTGAAATTCGATCTGCAGGGCGAATCAGTTAACAAGTTCAACCGCGTAACTATTGAAGATCTGGACGCTGCTGTTAAAGCAATCCAGGGCAACAGTGACGTTAAAGGTGTTCTTGTTACTTCTGGCAAAGACGTATTTATCGTAGGTGCGGATATCACCGAATTTGGCGAAACGTTCAAGCGTAGCGAAGAAGAAATCGCTGCCTGGACCCTCGAAGCCAACCAGATTTTCAACGCATTCGAAGATCTTGAAGTACCAACTCTGACAGCGATCAACGGTATCGCACTGGGTGGTGGTTTTGAAATGTGCCTTGCTTCAGACCTGCGCATCATGTCTGACAAAGCCAAGGTCGGTCTGCCTGAAGTTAAACTGGGCCTGATGCCTGGCTTCGGTGGTACCGTTCGTCTGCCACGTGTTATCGGTGCAGACAACGCCATCGAATGGATCTGCATGGGCGCTGAAAACCGTCCAGACAAAGCACTGAAAGACGGCGCAGTAGATGCAGTTGTTGCTGCTGACAAGCTGCACGAACAAGCCGTTGCTATGTTGAAGTCTGCAATCGCAGGTGAGATCAACTGGCAGGCACGTCGCGAAGAGAAGAAAGCTAAGCTGAAGCTCAACGCGATGGAAGGCATGATGGTATTCGAAACTGCGAAAGGTTTCGTTGCTGGTCAGACTAAAGGTCAGTACCCAGCGCCAATCGTTGCGATCAAAACTATGCAGAAAGCAGCTAACTCGCCACGCGACAAAGCTCTGGAAGCAGAAGCAAAAGGTTTCGCTCAGCTGGCTAAAACGTCAGAGAGCAACGCTCTGATCGGTCTGTTCATGAACGACCAGCTGCTGAAGAAAAAAGCAAAAGACTACGACAAGAAAGCCAAGCCTACTAACAAGGCTGCGGTACTTGGCGCAGGTATCATGGGTGGCGGTATCGCTTATCAGTCTGCACTGAAAGGCACCCCAATCATGATGAAAGACATCAACGAAGCAGGTATCGAGCTGGGCTTGAACGAAGCCAACAAGCTGCTGGCCAAGCGCGTTGAGAAGAAGAAAATGAAGCCGGCTGCAATGGGTGAAGCGCTGAACCGCATTCGTCCTACTCTGAGCTATGGCGA
Source organism: Thalassolituus sp. UBA2590 (assembly GCF_002339775.1). Classification (NCBI taxonomy): domain Bacteria; kingdom Pseudomonadati; phylum Pseudomonadota; class Gammaproteobacteria; order Oceanospirillales; family Oceanospirillaceae; genus Thalassolituus; species Thalassolituus sp. UBA2590. Next base: position 5,127 of record NZ_DDKU01000029.1, on the reverse strand, counting down.
TTTCGGTGACGTAGACACAGTTGTAGAAGCTGTTGTTGAAAACCCTAAAGTGAAGAAGGCTGTACTGGCAGACCTGGAAGATCAGGTAACTGAAGACACCATCATCACCTCTAACACCTCTACCATCAGCATCGACCTGCTGGCGGCAGACCTGAAGCGTCCTGAGAACTTCCTGGGTATGCACTTCTTCAACCCAGTGCACATGATGCCTCTGGTTGAAGTTATCCGTGGTTCTAAAACTTCAGAAGAAGCGGTTGCTACTGTTGTTGCTTACGCGAAGAAAATGGGTAAGACCCCAATCGTTGTAAACGACTGCCCAGGCTTCCTGGTTAACCGTGTACTCTTCCCTTACTTCGCTGGTTTCGCTGGCCTGGTACGTGACGGTGGCGACTTCACCAAGATCGACAAAGTGATGGAGAAATTCGGTTTCCCAATGGGTCCTGCTTATCTGCTTGACGTTGTTGGTATCGACACTGGCGTTCACGCCAACGAAGTGATGGCTGAAGGCTTCCCTGACCGTATGAAGGCAGACTTCAAGTCAGCCATGGACGTGATGTTCGAAAACGAACGTTACGGCCAGAAGAACGGCAAAGGTTTCTACGTGTATGAAACCGACAAGCGTGGCAAGCCTAAGAAAGTTGTTGATGAAACAACTTATGAGCTGATCAAGCCAGTGGTTGCCGACGCAAAAGAATTCGACGCAGAAGAAATCATCGCACGCTGCATGATTCCAATGTGTATCGAAGTTGCACGCTGCATCGAAGAAGGCATCGTAGACACTGCTTCTGAAGCAGATATGGGCCTGATCTTCGGTATCGGCTTCCCTCCATTCCGTGGTGGTGCATGCCGTTACATGGATTCCGTTGGCATGGCTGACTTCGTTGCACTGTGCGACAAGTACGCTCACCTCGGCAATCTGTACAAAGCAACCGATCGCATGCGTGAAATGGCAGCGAACGGCGAAAGCTACTTCGGTTAATAAGCGCACCAGGAGAATTTAAACCATGTCTTACAATCCAAAAGACGTAGTTGTAGTAGATGCAGTGCGCTCACCTATGGGTCGTTCCAAAGGTGGCGTATTCCGCAACGTACGTGCAGAAACCATCTCTGCCAACCTGATCAACGCTCTGTTTGAGCGTAACCCAGGCGTTAACCCAGCACTGGTCGAAGACATCATCTGGGGCTGTGTTAACCAGACTAAAGAGCAAGGCTTTAACGTTGCTCGTCAGATCGGTCTGATGACTGTAGTGCCTAAAGAAGCAGGCGCACTGACTGTTAACCGTCTGTGTGGTTCTGCCATGTCTGCGATCCACACTGCGGCGCAGGCTATCCAGACTGGCAACGGCGACGTATTCGTTGTTGGTGGTGTGGAGCACATGGGTCACGTCGACATGCAGCACGGTTTCGACCACAACCCAGAAGCGTCTAAGTACTCTGCAAAAGCATCCAACATGATGGGTCTGACTGCAGAAATGCTGGGTAAAATGCACGGCATCACTCGTGAACAGCAGGACGAATTCGCAGCTCGCTCACACCGCCTGGCGCACAAAGCGACTCAGGAAGGTAAGTTCGAGAACGAAATCGTACCTATGTACGGTCACGATGCAGACGGCAAAGAAGTACTGGTGACTAAAGACGAAACTATCCGCCCAGAAACCACTGCAGAAAGCCTGTCTGGTCTGCGTCCAGCGTTCGATCCTAAAGGCGGTACCGTAACTGCTGGTACGTCTTCACAGATCACCGACGGCGCTGCAGCTATGCTGCTGATGAGCTACGAAAAAGCTCAGGAACTGGGCCTCAAGCCACGCGCACGTATCGTGGGCATGGCCGTTGCCGGTGTTGACGCTGCAATCATGGGTTACGGCCCGGTTCCAGCGACCAAGAAAGCACTGAAGCGTGCAGGCCTGGAAACTACTGACATTGACTACTGGGAACTGAACGAAGCGTTCGCAGCACAGTCACTGCCATGCATCAAAGACCTGAAGCTGAAAGACATCGCAGAAGATCGCATCAACATCCACGGCGGCGCAATCGCCCTGGGTCACCCACTGGGCTGCTCTGGTGCACGTATCTCAACCACGCTGATCAACGTTCTGGAACAGAACAACGGTAAGTACGGTGTGAGCACTATGTGTATCGGTCTTGGTCAGGGTATCGCGACTGTCTGGGAAAAAATGTAATCTGACGGGCTACTGCGCTTGCTAATACGGCGTTGAAAGTAGCTTCGGTATGCTCATGTACTACGTGTACACTGCGCTTCCTCTGCTACTTTCGCCTTGTCTTAGCGGCGCTCGCTACGCCCTCCAGCGTTACAAAAAGAACCGGCCACTTGGCCGGTTTTTTTGTGCCTGAGATTTGGGGGAGGGCGGGGATTTGTAGGAAATGAGATGGACCCGTCCCCCTTGTGCCATGATGAGATTGCACAACATCAAACCGGCATCGAAGAAAGAGGGTCCACCTATGAGCAAGTTTAATACGATTGGCATTGATTTGGCTAAACAGATCTTTCAGGTTCATATCAATGATGCAAATGGCAAGAAGCTTATTTCGAAAAGGCTGAAGCGTAGCCAGTTATTAGATTACATTCGCCAGCAACCGAACGCTCTTGTGGCGATAGAAGCCTGCTCTGGCGCACATTGGTGGGCGAGACAGTTTCAATCTTTGGGGCATGCTGTAAAGGTAATACATCCAGCGTACGTAAAACCGTTTGTTCAGATGCATAAAAACGATCAAAGGGATGCCCAGGCCATTGCCGAAGCGGCGGTCAGACCGAATATTCCAGCAGTGAGTGTGAAGTCACAGGAGCAGTTGGATTTACAGGCGATACATAGAGTCAGGGAGCTACCTTGAGTGAGTATGAAGCTGCAGGGGATGAGTTGCTGAGTTACTTCGCAGAGGAGGGTTTTCTTTGCTCAAGCATTTATGCATCCGGCAGTTCAGAGTGCTCCATCCTGCTTGGTATGCAATATCAGAGCGAGTAGCTGTGAAAGTGAGGTAACTCTCACGGAACACATATGTGTCTCAGTGGGCCAATCGACTGACTGAAGTCAATAAAGTATTCCATCCTGTCTGCTATCTTGCATGAGAAATCACTATTGCAGGTGCAGAGTAAGATGACAGGTTCAACCCCCCGCAACGCTACCACCGAGGCAGATGCCACCTCCGGGTATTGGAGCAATTCAGCCAGTAATACTCTTCCCCCTCCGGATATGACGGGTCCTTACATGCGTTTCCGGCCTTTACCAACCGCCGGTGTTGAGAAACGCCGGGCGCATATTATCGGTAGTGGTATTGCAGGTATGGCGGCGGCGTTTTACCTGATCCGCGATGGGCACATGCCCGCTGCTAATATTACTGTCTATGAGAGCTTGCCTAAAGAAGGTGGCTCACTGGATGGTGCGGGTAATGCTGAAGAGGGTTATCTTATCCGCGGCGGTCGTGAAATGAATTGGAATTATGACAACTTCTGGGACATGTTTCAGGAGGTGCCGGCGCTGGAATTACCAGAAGGTTTCAGCGTGTTAGACGAATACCGTCTGTTGAACGATGCTGATCCAAATTATTCTCGTGCGCGCTTGATGCATCAGTGCGGCACGATTCGGGATTTCAGTGATTTTGGTTTGAGCAAGAAGCACCAGTGGGAGTTATTGAAGCTTCTTCTGAAACGTAAAGAAGATCTCAATGATCTCACCATTGAACAATATTTCTCAGAGAGCTTTCTTGAGACGAACTTCTGGTTCTTCTGGCGCTCCATGTTTGCCTTTCAGAATTGGCATAGCCTGCTGGAGATGAAGCTCTATATGCATCGTTTTCTGGATGCAATTGATGGTTTGAACGACATGTCCGCGCTGGTATTCCCTAAATACAATCAGTACGAGAGCTTTGTTCTGCCATTGGCAACTATGCTGAAAGCAAAAGGCGTCCAGTTTGTTACGCAGGAACGAATCCGTGATCTTGAGTTCAGTGAGGTAGGTGAAGAGCTGACGGTTACCGGCCTGTTGTATGGAGATGGTGAGCGTATCGAGGTCGCTGATGATGACCTGGTGTTTGCTTTGACCGGATCAATGACTGAAGGATCGGGTTATGGTGATATGGATACGGTTGCACGCTCCGCTCGGGGAGTTCATGAGCCTGGGCCAGGAAGCGACTGGGAGCTGTGGCAGAACCTGGCACGTCGGTCGCCGCGATTTGGTCAGCCTGATAAGTTCGTCGGTGATACGGATCGCTCTGCGTGGATTTCGGCAACACTGACTTGCTCTCCATCAGTTCTGACAGAGAAATTCGCCGAACTCTCAGTAAATGACCCATATTCAGGCCGTACTGTAACAGGCGGCATTATCACCTTTACCGATTCTGCCTGGGTTATGAGCGTCACACTTAATCGACAGCCGCACTTTCGTGACCAACCGGAAGATGTGTTAGTGGCTTGGGTATATGCTCTGCGTATTGATGTACCGGGTGATTTCGTCAGTAAACCGATGCGCGAATGTACCGGTCGCGACATTCTGCAGGAGCTTAGCTATCATCTTGGGTTGAAAGATGAGTTACAGGATATTGAGGCGTCTACTAAGGTGCGGACGGCTTTTATGCCATACATCACAGCAGAGTTCATGCCTCGCGCTGCGGGAGATCGTCCACGCGTCGTTCCTGATGGTTGTCGTAATCTGGCGTTGGTTGGTCAATTTGTAGAGACGAACAATGACGTCGTTTTTACGATGGAGAGCTCGGTGCGAACAGCACGAATTGGCGTTTATCAGTTGCTGGGTATCCCCAAGCGTGTTGCTGATATCAGCCCGACGCAGTATGACATCCGTCATCTTCTGAAAGGTGCCAGAGCACTTAATAACGGAAAACCTTTTCCGGGAGAACGTATTCTTCACCGGTTATTGGACAACACGTATTTTGCTCATATCCTCCCACCTTTGCCTGAAGAAGAGCATGCTCACTCGTGGAAATCTGAGCTTGATCAATGGCTTCAGAATGTAAAACAGAAGTGGAGAATTTAGACAGTCAAGTTGAGAGGGAAAGCCTGATTTTTTTTGTCTTCAAATTTGCCGACTGAGGCGAGGTAGTCGAAAACTTCGTTATAGGCTACGAATTAGGCGAACTACTTGGACCGAACTACTT
>NZ_DDKU01000107.1:0-18693 GCF_002339775.1 Thalassolituus sp. UBA2590 | reverse complement strand
CAGCCATCGTACACTCTCAGATTTTAAGGTTTATAAATTGGCGATTCTTGCTGAAGCAATGTGCCCCAGCTGCACTGTTATGAAACCAGCAAACAGTGCCAGAACATTCAGAGGCTCAACGCGTTGGAAGATGACACCAAAACACAACGCCGTGAGCACAAATTTCCAGGATTCACCCTGGTAAAACGATTGCACCACCTGAGTGGCTGCCCTTGCTCCTGTGTAGCGGAACGCTCGCCAGATAAAGTAGGCATTCGGGAGGGCGCATGTCAGTCCTCCGAGCAATGCCGATTTGGCGGCCACATCGCTGTGAATCCAGGCCAGAGCTGCAGCTATCAGGGTCAGGACCAGCTGTAAAATAATGATCCTGTAAACCGGTGGACGCGGTATCGAAGACAACCTGTGCTCCACTTCTTTGATGCTGAATTTGCAACGCTCTGTTTGAGCAACCCATTTTCAGGGCGCGAGGATTATAGGGGCTACGGCCCCGCGCATCAACAGCAAGCGGGCCGAATCAATGAGATATTTGTAAGACAGGGCCGACATGGCCGCAGATGATGGGCTGACTGCTGAAATCAACCCCTATAACCGCAGTTAACGAGGGGTGATCTGCACAGAAACCCCTTTCGACGGTAAGGGTATTGAGGTAGGAATAGACCCCGGAGTCACTACCGGAAGCTCACTGCGCACATCAGGCTTCGGCGCTGCGCCGGTTTCCGACTCTTCTTTACCGGTTTCTTCGTTCGTCCTTTGTTGTTCCAGACCCGTAAGGTAGTCGACCCGGGTGTTACTCAGAGACGAATCATCGAGCATCATCATGGGGCGTGGTGTCGCCACCGCGGTCGCCGACAGCAGCAGGGCGCTGCAAATCAGAATTTTCATAGGCAAGTCCTCTGTTACTAACAGTCTAGTAAGCAGAGGCTCGCCTGCAGGGAAGTGTCAGTTAAGGCATGGCATTTAAGACCGCCGGTGCCGCTTACTGAATGTGATCGAGAATACCGTCAAGCTCATCAAGACTGGTATAGTTGATCACCAGCTTGCCTTTGCCTTTCGCCGAGTGCTGAATCGCTACCTTCGCCCCGAGACGCTCGCCTAACATACGTTCGAGACGCTGAATATCGGGGTTAACTGGCTGCTTACTGTCGACTTTCTGGTCTTTGCCATCCAACAGGTTACGCACCAGCGCCTCGGTCTGGCGAACGGTCAGAGCACGGGCCACAACATCAGCTGCAGCGCTGCTCTGTTGCTCAACGGGCAAGCCAAGCAGCGCTCGGGCGTGACCCATTTCGATATCGCCGTGTTCAAGTAATACTTTGACGTCGTCGTTGAGATTCATCAGGCGCAGCAGGTTGGCCACTGTCGCGCGGTTTTTGCCCACGGCTTCTGCCACTTCCATCTGAGTCAGTTCAAACTCATGCTGCAGGCGATGCAACGCCATAGCCTCTTCCATAGGATTGAGGTTTTCACGCTGGATGTTCTCAATAAGCGCCATAGCGATGGCTGCTTCATCGGGTACGTCACGGATCAGCGCCGGAACCCGATCCAGCTGCGCCAGCTGACTCGCGCGCCAGCGACGTTCACCGGCGATAATTTCGAAACGATCAGCCTGCCCAGGCAGCGGGCGCACAACAATCGGCTGCATCAGGCCCTGCGCCTTAATAGAGGCGGCCAGTTCTTCAAGCGCTTCTGGCTGGATATCACGGCGTGGCTGATAGCGGCCCGGCTGAATCCACTCGACCGGAAGGTGGCGCAACTCACTCTGTGCAGCAGAGCTGCCCGTTGGTGAGCTGGCTTCGCTGTTTTCAGCTGTGCCGACCTGCTCGTCTACTTCTACCGTGTCACTGACAGGAACTGCCGCACTGTTGGAGCTTGCCAGCAGTGCATCGAGACCACGGCCTAAGCCACGTTTTTTCTTTGTTGCCATCTATCGTTTCCATCTGCCCTGAGGGCGGTAATTATTTGCTCGCGGTCATACGCCGGTTAAGTTCACCCGCCAAAGCCAGATAGGCCAGAGCGCCTTTTGATGCCTTATCGTACATCAACACCGGCAGACCATGACTCGGCGCTTCCGCAAGGCGCACATTGCGCGGAATAACGGAGGTAAAGAGCTTATCGCCAAAGTGTTCTGTCAGCTGATCAGATACATCTTTGGTCAGGCTGTTGCGCGGATCGTACATGGTGCGGATCAGACCGGTGATCTCGAGCTGCGGATTTGGACCAGACTGAATCGAGGTAATGGTCTGCATCAGTGCGCTCAGTCCTTCCAGTGCGTAATACTCACACTGCATCGGAATCAGAATGCCCTGCGCGGCGACCAGCGCATTCAGCGTCAGCATATTCAGCGAAGGCGGGCAGTCGATCAGGATATAGTCGTACTCTGGAAGCAGCGCCTTGAGCGCGTTATTCAACTTCTGCTCTCGTCCAGTCACTTCCATCAACTCGACTTCTGCCGCCGTCAGGTCGCCATTTGCAGGGAGCACATCGAAATTGGCTTCTGGCGCCGAGGTTAATGCCTGCCCAGCACTGCAGTTAGACACCAGAACGTCGTACATAGAACGTTCGATTTCGTACTTATCCACACCACAACCCATGGTGGCATTGCCCTGCGGATCGAGATCAATCAGCAACACCCGGCGCTTAGTCGCCGCCAGCGACGCTGCCAGGTTGACCGCCGTCGTCGTTTTACCAACACCACCTTTCTGGTTAGCAATAGCAAAAATGTGAGTCACGCTGTTGATCCTTATGAGACAACCGGTAGCAGGCGCAGCAGATGACGCTCGCCGTCCACGCCCGGTATTCGAAGTTCGGTGACCTGAGTAACCTCAAACTGGCCTTTCAGGTCATCTATTTCCTGCTGTGGATATTGTCCTTTCATGGCCAGAAAACAACCATGGTCAGCACGCAGATGCTTACACCAGCCGGTCATATCAGCGAGTGAAGCAAAAGCACGGCTGACAATCATATCGAAAGGCTCCGGGGGATGATATGCCTCGACTCTGTCATTGACGATAGTGACATTTTCGAGTGACAGAGAGGTCTTTGCCTGAAACAGGAAGCGCGTCTTTTTGCCGTTACTGTCGAGCAGGGTAAACCGCTTCTGCGGGTTCATAATCGCCAGAACGATACCCGGAAGACCCGGGCCGGTGCCTACATCAATAATGTTGTCGGCTTCCTGAACTGCTGGATGCACTGCCAGACTGTCGAGCAGATGCAGCGCCACCATGCCGGACTCATCGCGGATGGCCGTCAGGTTGTAGGCTTTGTTCCACTTCTGCAGAAGCGCCAGATAGTTAAGGAGGGCGGTAAACTCATTCTCAGAGACCTCGATACCAAGGGCCTCTGCGCCCGCGCGAAGCTGCTGTTCAGATGTACTCATTGCCGGATTATTCTGGAAGAGGAAAAGGCCGCGAGTTTATCACAGGTTAACGGTCAGTCAGACTGAGCAATGATAAATCGGGCCGAATAAGCAGAGCGTTGACCGCCTGCGATCGCAGCCAGCCTTCGCCCGATGCCTGTTTCAGCATGGCAATCGTCGAAAGCGTGCCCGCCAGCAGGCAGGACGGCGCAACCACAGTCACAGATGCCCAGTAATCCACCGGAAACCCACTTTCAGGATTAAGAAGGTGACAATAGCGCTTGCCGTCTTTTTCGAAGAAGCGCTCGTAGTCGCCGCTGCTGGCCATACCGCCCTGGTATACGGGCAAAGATGCGATCGCGCTTTCCGTGTCGCGCGGATTACGGACACCCAACTGCCAGGGGCTGCCGTCTTCATGCGGCCCGAGAACGCAAAGATCGCCACCCAGATCGACCACACCGCGGTTAATGCCCGCCTGACGAGCGATCGCGGCTGCGGCATCGACTGCGTACTCTTTGCCTATACCGCCCAGATCCAGCTCCATATCAGGCGGCATCGTCAGGTGCGCCTCTGATATTTCAACGCGGCTGAGTCCGATCCGGGGGAGTAACCGCGCCAGCGTGACCTCTGAAGGTAACTGCCCTGCGCGGAAATCCCAGGCCTGACGCAGAACGCCAGAAGAAATATCAAACAGGCCATCACTCTGCTCAAAGCAGGCACAGGCATAGTTAATCAACCAGAGCGTTTCGTTATCCAGGCCCACTTTCTGACCTGCGCGCTGGTTAATATCAGAAAGAACGCTGTCATCACGATAGCGACTGTATTTCGCTTCGATACGACGGACCTCTGCCTCCATGGCGTTGATCACATCAGTTGGTGTGCCGGCCGGGAGATGGAAGCAGCAGGGCGACGCCATGGCACGAAACTCATGTGCCAGATAGGTCACTCTGGCGTCAGAGTGTTTTGTACTCAATCCCAAGGCTCACTATTGAATAGTCCACCAGCGCCGGCGCTTCGTCGTCAGGCGTCTGCAGCAACATCATATCTTCGGATGACATGTATTGCTGAATGTCGCCACTGATTTGCCAGCGCCCATAACCCGCACTCGCTGTAAGACCGACGTTAAATGCGCCGTAGGAAGACAATCGATAATCCGAACTACTGTATTCACCGGCTTCAGCGGGCGTCAGCCGATAAAAACTGGCCTGCGTTTGCCGGTAGTAGCGTAACGAAGGGGTCAGTTTAAAACTAAATCGCCCAGCGTTCAGTGCCTGCGCCCAGCGGGTTTCCAGCGTGTTGGAATAAATGCCCCAGCTGTCGGTATAAAAGCGATAATCAAGATGCAAAGCAGCTCCGCCACCCACCGCAAAATAGTGACGCGCCCGCGCATCAATCAGATACTGAGAGCGCTCACCCGGGCGATGGTCGTCCAACTTATAAGGATCAGACAGATATCCGGAGAGTCGGGTGAATCCAGCGCCAATCTGTAAAGCCAGATTCTTGTTGATCACCTGAGAGACGCCCTCGTAGAGAGAAACGCTACGTTTCACCCGGCCATCGGCTCTGCGTCTGGCTTCTGACAGAAACTCGTCGGTCGGTGCCAGTACGTCATACGACAAGGTCAGCGAACCCATCAGAGTCGTGTGTTTATTCATCAGATTGAGGGAGCCTTCAGCACCAACGGCCACCGAGTCATAGTCATTCTCGGTCGAGATCGCCAGTAAGCCCCCCAGGGTGCCATCAACACTATCTTCGAAGTAGCGGGTAGGAGCGAGCTTCAGGTCAATCCTACTCTCATCAATGCTGGCACCGCTCATCAACACAGCACTCTGGCCTTCCGAGTTTTTGTAGGTCTGCATAGGTGATGCGCCTGACATCGTTTCGTACTGCAGCTCGCTGTTCAGATACCATTGACCAGCTAATGGCCGGCGATAGCCGAGCTGGTGAATATCAATACTGTACCGCGCCGTTTCGTCAGAAAAGGTTCGCGATTCAGGTATATCGGCTTCCTGATACTGGCTGAACCGATAGCTTACCGCCTGCTCTGTGGGTACTGGCTCGGCCTGTCCTGCAAGTGGCGCCGCTGCCGCTGCCAGCGCCGCCAGAGAATTCATAGTTTTCTTCATCAGTTACAGCCGCAGCCGCCTCCTGCCGCTGCGCCACCGCCGGACGAGCCTTCCTTAGAATGGTGAATATGATTATCGAGCGAGGCTTTTAACGGATCGATATCCCAGGCCATCACATCGTGCGCGAGGCGTCCGCGATCCCAGGGCTCAACGGCAGAGCAGCCCGAAAGAACAGGCACCAACACAGACAGCAAACCTGTAAACAACAGCGGCTTCATCCAAATATCCTGAAGTCAGGTACGTTAAGTGGGTAATTATCAGCCAGCGAGGAGCTGCCCACGCCCATCAGATTTCGTATGGCACGGTTAACATGCTGCGGCGTGAGAATCTCGCCTGCGGCATCCGGCTGTCCCGTCGTAAGGTTTACCGGCTGAGACAAAAACTCGGTGGTTGATGCACCAAATACGCGGCCGCCGCTCGATTCAGGCCGCAGAACCAGCATACTGGTCACTGGCCAGTGATCCTTACCGTTACCTGAGTTGTAGTAGGGCGTTCGGCCAAAGTCAGAGCCGACAACAACCGTCGTGCGATCGGCAATACCGGCGTACTGCAATGCCACCATCATAAAGTGAATGCCTTCGAGCAGGTCACCGAGGTTTGGGTAGGCATTGGCATCGTGGTTTCCGTGCGTGTCAAAACCACCAAAGTTCAGGTTGGCACTGGCAGTCAGACCCGCAGCCATTGAGGCAACGACCACCTCGGCCTGGCTCTTGAGACTGTTGGCGCGGTTAGTGTTCCAGTGATCATCGCGCAGGACATTCGTCTGAAGATCATCCAGACGCACCGTCAGCTCACCGAGATTGCTGTCAGTATTACGGATACCAAACAGCTGCTGTAGCTGTTTACGTCGTAATGGCAGTGGCTCGCTATCCAGCTGACGCTGTATGCGTGCCCGCTGTGCTGCCTCAATATGGGAATACTGATCCACCCCACGGTTAGCAGTACGGAAGTGAAAGCCGCGATCATCGTAGTAGCTGTTCGGGTCAGCAACTTCACTGACAAACCCGGCGCTACTGGCACGGGCTCGGGCAACCAGTGAGTCTGTAAAGTCATACCCACCGTTACTGATATAAGCCATCGGCAGCGTAGGTGCGACCGATGCTGCGAAATACGCAGCCAGGCTGGGGTAGCCGGTCTCATCGTTACCCGACCAGACGAAACGGTTGCCCGTATCGTGATTGTTAGTGCCAGTATCGATGCCGTTAATCACCGTCAGCTTATCGCCATGCGTGGTGAAAAAATCATCGAACTGATCATTGATGCGCTGGCGCACCAGTTCGTCATTAGAGACCCCTTCCGGAATAGCGCTCCACTGAATGCTCCCGAAGGTTTTATTACTGTCGAGAGCAACCGAATTGGTTGAGCCTTCGTAGCGGTCTGAGCGATCCTGATAGGCTTGGTTAAGCCCCTTGGGGTCGCATATCGATGTCGGGTCCCAGCCACCGCTGGCATTCACCACAATCAGAAAACGATCAGGCGCCGCCGCCTGCACTTTGGGTGCCCACAAAGGCGCCTGTGCAGTCAGGCCCGCGGCCGCCATCATCTGCAGAAAATTACGACGTTTCATAGCGGCCTCCTTATTCGTACACGAAACGGTAGTCAGACATGAGATAGGTCAGCACCGCCATCCAGGCACGGATGCTGTAGTGCTCATCCTGCTCAATGCGTTCATCTGATGGCAGGTCGCCATCTGTGCGCCCGTCAGCCTGACGAAGCCAACGCGCCCGACACTCCCACTCCAGCCAGTTACTCGGCTGAGGATCATACTGCTCCCGGTTGGCCAGCATGGCCTGACCTTCGTTCAGCACCGCCAGGAACAGATCGTAGGTTGCCTGTTCTTCAACACTTCCCGCACTGATGTCTTCACCCAGGAGAACCCAATGCAGGTAGCGGATATTTTCTTTGATGCGATCAACGGCTGAGGGATTGGCTGCTCCCTCAAGGTCGAAAGGCAGCGTCTCGACCTCTACGTGCGGAAAGAGACGACGTTGCGAGGACGGATTAAGGAAATCATACGCCGTTGAGCGGCACGCCATCTCGGTCGCCATACGATTCTGGATCGCGATAATCAGGCCGCCCGGCTCACGAATTCGCTCTGTCACACTGTCCGAGTCCATCCCGCCGTACATAATGCGGTTATCTTCCCAGCGCAGCTCATCCCAGCCAAAACCAAAAATCGCCTGTAACTTAGTCTGCATCTGTTCCGGGCTGATGAATTGACTGGCACCGATATGATCGTTCACCGCCAGCTCTTCCGCATCCACGCTCGCCGCACGGTAATAAGGGCTCATAATCAGCGCTTTAACGGCGGCTTTGATATCCCAACCATCTGCAACCATGGCGTCGGCCACGCTATTGAGAATGGCGCGCTGACTGTTATACGCGAGCTTCTCATCATCTGACGCATCGGCAGCCGGCGCTGCCAGTACCTCCTGGCCGATCATACCTTCATAAAGCGTACGTACCGTGGCACGGGCAAATCTTGGATCGGCTGCAATCTCGCTACCGAGCCATTGCAATAGAGTACGGAACTGGCCTTCTGACCCTGACAATGGTGCCTGCTTACCACCCAGCCCCGGAGGCTCAATATCAGAGCCGTCCCAGTCATTCACCGAAGAGCTGCCCGTTACGATATATCGACCACGGTCCGTCCAATGCTGGAATGAAGAAGACACCGGGTCCATGACCTGATGGCAGGCGTAACATGCCGGGTCGAGGAGAGTCGGGTTGCTGACGCCAGAGCCAATACCGTCTTCAGGGCGATCCCCCTCGATGGCCAGAATGTCAGTATCGAGGAAGTAATCGAACACGATACGCGCACGGTGACGGTTTCTGTTCGTTCGGGTCGTCGGGTAGCGATTCAGAAACATTGGAGAGGTAAGAACACCTGCGTGAGGAATCCCCCCTAACTCGTATTCAAGCTGCTTTGTAACACGAGCAGGGCGGAAGTCACTCGGGTCATAGTAAATCTGCACGCCATCTTCATCACACACGGGCTCAGCCAGCTGACGGAATTCGCCGGACTCAACCAGCTCTGCTTCATACACCTGCTGACTGTACCAGTTCACCATCATGAAATCGGCGGTCATATAGAGAGTATGAGGAAGGTCATTCATCGCTGCGTATCGGATAAGCTCCAGAGGTTCGCGAGCCACGGAATCGTTGGTCACATTGCGCACGCAGCGACGGATACTGCTCTGCTCGTCCGCGGCATACACATCGTTGTACCATTTACGGTTCGGGTAATCGTCGCTGTCGAGCAGGTTGATGCCGCCTTCATTCAGATTACTGGAAAGGTACTTGTCAGTGAGAAGCTGCTCATTAAAAAAGCCCATCAGGTTGTCGTAAAAACCAGGCTCCAGCTGCATAGCGTCTAACGAGGTACTGAGACCGGTATCTGCACTCTCTGCAACCTGAGCTAACTCAGTTCCAGTAGGCAAACGCCCCACCAACTGAAGTGATGCTTTGCGCAAAGTCAGTGCAGCAGACTGGTTTTCCACACCCTGAATGGTGGCCAGCGCATCCGCGAGATTCTGGCCATTGAAAGCGTACAGGATGTATTCGGCGGTGTCCGAAGCACAGTCATCGACGCACGCTTCGACATCACCAATAGGCATCGTACGGCTGATTTCATCCGTTAACACCGAAAAAGAAGAGCAGGTCGCGCAGCCGACCAGAGAGGGGCCGACAGAGGTACCGTTACCATCCAGCCCGTGACAGGACGCACACATCTGCTGATAGTGTGCATGCCCGGCGGCGTTGTAGCCATCATCGGCAAGTTCACCGCTGTAGTTTTTATCGCACCCGGCCAGCCAGAGAATCGCCACCCCGACTGCCAATAATTTTAGGAGATTCATATCGTGTTCCGCGAGGCGTGCGCCCAGTTCCTGTTAACCGCCCGATGTTATAGCAGTGGCCCTGCCGAAAAAATGTGACCCGCTACGAAAAACCCTGTTTAGCACAGGGATACTTACTCTCCGATGACACAAATGCGCCAATCGCATCGATATGCCGTAATCCTGAGACGAATTACGCCGCTGGTAAGTTGAATAATGAACACTGTGTTCATCCAAAGTCGGGATGCTCAGCCCAGGGCGCATCTATATACTGTCGGCCTTAGTAATGAGGACCGCCATGTCAGCCCGCAGCCCCTTCTGGCCTCTTGTCGCCGCCGCCACCACCCTGATCGTCGTTCATGGGTTTGGTCGTTTTATTTATACCCCTTTGATCCCACTGTTAGTAAGTGATGGTTTACTTACTCTTCAGCAGGCAGCACAGCTGGCTACCTGGAACTATGTCGGCTACCTCGCGGGCGCCATGGTCGCACTTTTTGCGTATCAGAGTGGTTGGGGACGGAGCGCCCTGCTTACCGGCGTGCTCGGCAACGCAGTCATTACACTGCTGCAGGTCGGCGGCGATTACTTCCCATATATGGCGGGCCTCCGCCTCTTCAACGGCATCACTAACGGAATTGTTTTTGTACTCGCGCCGGCACTGGTGCTGGAATGGCTGGCGGTGCGCAACAAGGCGACGTTAAGTGGTCTCATGTACCTGGGTGTTGGCGCAGGCCTGTTGCTCAGTAACCAGATCGTTGAAAGTACCGCTATCTGGCTACAAGGCAACGACCGCTGGATACCCGCCGCGATGATCAGTATTCCGCTGGCGCTCTGGTCCGGTATTTACCTGTTCCGCCTCAGCTCAGGCGATGCACCTGTCAGCCGCGATGATCACTCTGCTTTATGGGATAAACAGAGTACGCCATTGTTTTTATCCTACTTTGGTGCGGGTCTGGGCTACATATTACCGATGACCTTCCTGCCTGCGGTTGCTCAGGAGTGGAGTATCGACGTGACGCCCAGCCCCTGGCTGATCGCCGCGATCGCATCCGTGCCATCGATCTTTATCTGGAATTCTCTGGGCAATCGCCTGGGCGACCGTAACGCCCTGATCCTCAATTACGCAGTTCAGGCCGCGTCGATTATGGCGATTTTTATCCTGCCTGCGAGTGAAATGGGCCTCTGGCTATGCGCCGCATTAATGGGGGGCAGCTTCCTCGGCGCCGTCTTCCTGACCCAACGACTGGCCCGTGCAATGCACCCACATCAGGGGCCACGATTGAGCGCTGCCCTGATTGCACTGTATGGCGTTGCTCAGCTGCTCGGGCCTATCGTTGCCGAAGCGGGGATTCATATGGGAGCGACCTTATCGTCGACCTTTATCTGGGGCCTGGGCGCCTGTGTGTGGGCATTATTGCTTATGCTCAGAGTTCCGGTGCAGCCTCGCTAACCCCAACTGCAGCCCAAACAGTTTCAATAATTGGTTAACCGTCTGAATCGTCGGATTGGCTTCATCGGACTCAATCGCAACAAGGGTTCGCCTGGAAAGACCACATAGCTTCGCGAATTCTGCTTGATTCTGCTTTGCAATATTGCGGCGTAGCACCCGTATTGCGCCGCCCAGCGACAATTCACCAGCACCAACCGAGGTTTCAACCCAGTTCAGAACCTCTGTACGTGACATCGTTTTAAAATCGGGAATATTTTTTGTCATGACAAAAAAGTTCTCATAGCAGTCCCCAGCGCTTCAGGCGGTCAGGCACCGCATTCAGATTGAGGGCGTGTCGCTCAATGTTCATCACCTCTGCAGGCACTCCTGATTCACTGGCATACACAGGCAAATCGAAGAGTGTTAAGGCAAAATCTCGCAAACCAGCCCATAATCGTGCTGCGTTGAGATTGGTTGCAGCGGCTGCTTCGTCGCAGATTTCCCGCCAGCGAAAATTACCACCCACTTCATTGTCCACATGCCAACGGCTGGTACGGGTAATACCTGCTTCATCAAGTACCATAGGCGCAAGATCGTATACCGGAGCAAGGTAGACCCCGGAATTCTGCCGTAGCACAGACGTATTGCGACCGTGGTTATCACTATTGCCCAAAACCACATTGAGCAGGTCTCTGCGCAGGTATTCCTGCACCATGCTCTCTACTTCATCCGTCTGATCGTACTCATTCCACAGATGCGCAAGCTGCTTCAGGTAGGTCGAGTGCGCCACTGTCGCGCCCGGCTCAATTACGCCGGCGATAGAATAAAGAGATTCCACCGCACATCTTTCCATTCCATCGTGGCCTACAACCCGATCAAATCTCGGCATCCACAGGCTCGCTGTTTTGCTCTGAAGTCGACCCGATTCAACATATAAATCCGACGAGATAACATCGAATCCTAACCGTCCAGCCACTTGATAGTAAGCATGTTCGGTCTCCAGAATCAGGCGGTCGCTTTCCAGAGAATTCCCCTGCCTTGAACTGCGGCGCGGGAATTTTACAAGAAAATGCTCTCGAGCCTGCTCATCCGGCAGTGAACCATCGGGATAATAAAGACCGTCACTAGCGAGAGTCAGCTGGTATTTAGGCGCATCACCGCCGGCACCGGTAGCTCCACCCACCGCAGCTCCATACGACCTGGCGTAATCAAGAAATTCTGTTGCCTGCTCAAGCACTTCAGACATAGGAAATCCGATCAGTTGAAAATCAGAAGTGTCGGTCACGCTTTCTTTAATACGCAGATTGCCGACTGGGGCGCGGGTACAGTTGGCTAATAACTGAAAATCATATCCGGGCTGCTGGATGTCCGGCAGGTTGAGCTGCTGCCCCCAATAACGGCGGGCGGCTCCCATAGGTATAATATCCAGCAGAAACGCGGGCCAATGGGATGTCTCATGCGGGAAGAAGTCGAGCGGAAAACGGGCGCTAACCAGTGCAGCAGGGTTTCCCTGAAATCGTGCAACATATCCGGCGTCGTATTCCAACGTAACCGCACCATGACGGCCAGCCTCCGGATCACTAAAATAGAGTTCGCACGCATCCTGCCAGGCACCACTCAGATAGGTCTGAACTGTTAGTTGCGACATATTTCACCTATCCACAATGAGCATGATAATGCACTATTAATACAGAACCAGCATAAAATGTGCAATATATAACCCATTTAATCCATTGCAGGCAGATAATGTGAATTATAGTGCTCACCATACTTATACACTATGTCATCCCAACAGGTTGTCCTCCCCGTACGTAGGAGAAGACTTCGAAACTGATCAACGAAACAGCTGAATCGCAGACGCATCCTGATGCTCCGCGATCCAAGTATCATAAGTCGCGTGAAGGGGTTAATCCACATAGCAACGCCGGTGTTAACCGACCTGCTGGAATCGCAGGCAGGTAATACCGGAGAGTGATACAGAAAAGAGATACAGAAGAGCAAGACAAGCGCCCGGTCAGGCGCTCATTTTGCCTGCGAGATTACGCTTCTTCAGATGAATCAGAATCTGGCTGATCGCTGCAGGCGTAATGCCCGAGATACGTGATGCCACGCCCAACGTAGCGGGGCGCACGGTCGCCAGCTTCTGCTTCACTTCGTTCGAGAGACCGCCAATGGCTTCATAGTCGAGGTCTTCTGGCAGTAGGGTGTTTTCGTAGCGACGCAGCTGCTCGATTTCTTCCAGCTGGCGGTTGATATAACCGTCGTATTTGGCCTGAATCTCAACCTGTTCTGCGACCTGAGGATCAGCAACGGCGTCACCCTTAAGAGGCGCGACCTGTGAATAAGTCAGGCCCGGACGCTTGAGCAGATCGTGCAGATTGTATTCGCGGGTGATGGCCGCTTCGCCCATGCCTTCCAGCGCGGACGCCTCTTCTGTTTTGGGCTGAACCCAGGTGGTTTTTAAACGCTGAGCCTCGGTTTCGATGGCTTCACGCTTGGCAGTGAACGCCGCCCAGCGCTCATCATCCACAAGACCGAGATCACGGCCAATTTCGGTTAGACGCAGATCAGCATTATCTTCACGCAGCACCAGACGGTATTCCGCACGTGAGGTGAACATGCGGTACGGCTCTTTGGTACCCATAGTGATCAGGTCGTCGACCAAGACACCGATATACGACTGGTCGCGACGTGGTACCCAGGCGTCTTTCTCGAGTGCGCGCAGTGCCGCATTAGCACCGGCCAGCAAGCCTTGCGCACCGGCCTCTTCATAACCCGTGGTGCCGTTAATCTGGCCCGCAAAATAGAGGTTATTCACAAACTTGGTTTCGAGGCTGTGTTTCAGGTCCTGAGGGTCGAAATAATCGTACTCGATGGCGTAGCCCGGGCGGGTAATGTGCGCATTCTCAAAGCCCACCATGCTGTGGATAAGATCCAGCTGCACGTCAAAGGGCAGCGACGTCGAGATACCATTCGGGTACAGCTCATTGCTGTTCAGGCCTTCGGGCTCAACAAAAATCTGATGGCTGGTTTTGTCCGCAAAGCGCGTGACTTTATCTTCAATCGACGGGCAGTAACGCGGGCCGACGCCTTCAATCACGCCCGCAAACATAGGCGAGCGGTCCAGGTTAGCGCGGATAATATCGTGAGTGCGCTCGTTGGTGTGGGTGATGTAGCAGCTCACCTGCTCTGGGTGTTCATCCACTGAGCCCATAAAAGACATCACTGGCAGAGGCGTATCGCCCGGCTGTTCCTGCATTACCGAGAAATCCACAGAACGGCGATCAATCCGCGCAGGCGTACCGGTTTTCAGGCGACCCACATTAAACGGCATTTCACGCAGACGTTTTGCCAGCGCAATCGCGGGCGGATCACCGGCACGGCCACCTGAGTGGTTTTCCATACCAATGTGGATAAGTCCGCCAAGGAAGGTACCCGCGGTCAGAACAACGCTGGTCGCATGAATACGCATATTGGTATTGGTGACCACACCCGCCACGGTCGAACCCACACCGTCACCCTGCATAATCAGGTCGTCACAGGCGGCCTGAAAGATATCGAGGTTCGGCTGGTTTTCCACAATGCTGCGGATCGCGCTGCGATACAGTGCGCGGTCAGCCTGGGCGCGAGTAGCTCGCACGGCTGGGCCTTTGCGGCTGTTAAGTGTACGGAACTGAATACCAGCTTTATCGGTAGCGCGCGCCATGGCACCACCCAGAGCATCAATTTCTTTCACCAGGTGGCTTTTGCCGATGCCGCCAATGGCCGGGTTGCAGGACATCACGCCCACGGTGTCTGTGTTATGCGTCAGCAGCAGTGTCTTCGCGCCGGTACGGGCCGACGCCAGCGCCGCCTCGGTTCCGGCGTGTCCACCACCAACAACAATCACGTCATAACGAACGGGATAATCCACAACTCACCTCAGTTCCGGTTCATGGGCAGGCACTTAAAGCCCACCCAATATAAAAAGGGCGCGTATTGTAGCACCCGGAAACTCAACCTGATAGCCAGTGTTTGAATTTTGTACAGATGGTTTATACACAAGCGCTTTCAGTCATGTATAAACAGAGATATTTTTTTCCACAAGGGTTGCACAAATGGATAGAAGCCAGTAACTACAGGGACTCTGGATGTGGATAACCCTGTACATTAATGTGGATATTTATTAAGCGCTCTATCAGTTTTTTAGGTTATCCAGAAACTTAAACAGGTTTTCCTGAAATTTTATTCAGGTTTTCTACAGAGTTATTCACAGAGATCCGCAGTTATTCGGTCGCTTCTGCGGTCTCGTCTGTTGTTTCATCCGTCGTCTCATCTGTGGTTGTGTCTGTAGTCGCCGTTGCCGAGGTGTAGCGCGCATAGAGAAGCTCCTCTTCTTTGCGTATGAACAACTCCAGCTCGCCATTGGCGTTAACCGAGGCATAGCCCGGCGCGTTGGTGACGTTAAAACCGGGACAATTCTTACGCTCTGACAACTGAACGGTGTAGAGGTTGACCTCTTCATTGAGAATCCGGATCGTCCCACGTGTCGTGCAACCGGTTGCCGGGGTCGCAACACTGACCTCACGGAATGAGAGCTCGTCGCCTACCTCGGTGAGATAAAGTTCGTAGCCCGTCGACATCCACTTGCCACGCAAGGTCGCCAGCCGCGAGTTCGTATCCCAGGTACCGTCGTTACTCAGGGTAAAGCCGCCCGGAGCCGTGTCACTGTCGTAGTCACCAACGAGCGTGTCATCGGTTGTCGTCGTCGGATAAAGCAGGCCTGAGAGGGTGAAATCTTCCGGTGCGCCCCCTGCAACAAACTGGTTCGCTGCAGTGTCACTGGTGGTGTAGGAGTAACCACTCAAGGTCATTGTCGCTGTAGCACTATCGTTATCGAGTGCCACTGTGCCGTAAAACGCGATGGTTTCATCAAAGGCGAACACATTGCCGTTATACATCAGCATCCTCAATGCCCCGGCCTGATCAAGCTGACCATTCCACAAACCATTCAGCCTCAATGTCGGATCAGAGACGGTATCGCCCTGATCGTTAACAATGTCGTCCGATTCCTCTTCCTCCAGGCAGCCAGTCGCAAACAGAGGTAGCAGTATGAAAATAAGCACGCGTAACATGGTCAGTCCTGATCGAGTCAATCTCACCAAAGCTTAGTTCATCTGCCGGATTTTTCCGGTAAAGAACGGGAGACAGGGAGGCACCATGTCCGAGACGCGCGCCCAGCTGAAACATATCGCTATCGACCAGATTCAACAGGCGAATCTGGCCGCAGCCAGCTTTCGTGAACTCGGCAAGGCAGCGGGCATCAAATCCAGCTCTGTGCACTACCACTTTCAGAGCCGCGAGCGACTCCTCACTGAGCTACTGCAGGATTACGACCTCAAGTTCTTCAGCGAACTGGATGCTGCCACGGCAGGCACCCATCGGCCACGTCAACGATTGGGGGCGCTGATTGATGTATTCGAGAGCTTCCATACTCATCGCCGCCAATGCATGAGCCTTGCCTATGCGGCCTCGCCCCACGAACTCAGCGATGCCAGTCTCGGCGCTGTGAATACATTTTTAGAGCACATGGAACGCTGGGTAGAAGACGCACTGCAGAAAGCGAGCCTGCTACCTATTCCGAAAGATGAACTGGCCTGTGTCATTGTCTCTGCTCTCGAAGGCTCATTACTGTTTGACCGCCTGAGCGACAATCCACGACACCTCCACGCCGCACGCAGCTGGATTGCGTCTCTCAGCAGCTACTGACTCTTTCTGGCACTTTTCATGGCCCAAAACGACACATCAAACAGGGCAACTTTGTCCGAACTCCACCTGTCACAAGACTTATACAGCGACTATCGTGGTCAACAAATACACAGATAATCACTGAGCTATCCGCAGTAAGGCAGGTAAATCATGACTAAGACAGCACGCGAAATCAGCGCTGACATTGAGTTTCCTGGCCGCAAAATGGACTTTGGCTTCGACTTTAGAGACTTGCCTCGTTACTGGAACGATAACGACGCATTCAAGACACACTTTATGAACGCACTCTCATGCCTGTTCCTCGAAGGCGAGCGTATGTTCATCGATGCCGTGCGCGACAGCCAACATCTGGTCAAAGATGAGAAGCTTTTGTCACAGGTGAAAAGCTTCATCAAGCAAGAGGCCATTCACGGGCACGAGCACCACAAATTCAGTGAATACCTGGATTCTATGGGCTACCCGGCGACCAAAGTAGAAGACTTTGAGCGCAAAGAGAAAAAGCTCATGCGTAAGTACATGCCAGCGAAGCGTCGTCTGGCGATTACCTGCGCCGTCGAGCACTTCACCGCCATTCTGGCGCATCAGGTGCTGACCAATCCAGAATCCACTGAAGGCATGGACCCACGCTTCAAAGAAATGTGGACATGGCATGCCATCGAAGAAACCGAACATAAAGGCGTCTGCTACGACGTTTACGAGCAAACGGGCGGAGGCTATTGGCTGCGCGTCTTTGCCATGTTTAACGTCACCTGGATGTTCCTGCTCCGCACAGCCATTGTGCAAGGCATCTTCCTGTGGAAAGACGGCAAGCTGTTTAAACCGTCTACCTGGAAATCAGGCTTCAACTTCTTCTGGAAGAAGCCCGGGCTGATCCCGAGCATCTGGAGCGACTACAAAGATTACTACCGCCGCGACTTTCACCCATGGGATCACGACAACCGTGAGCTGCTGGGTGAATGGCAGGCGGGCCACGATAATTATAAGACTGTATAAAACTATGACTGATAAACAAGCGACCGCCCGCAATGTGAGTGCGGGCATTGAATTTCATGGCCGTAAAATGGACTTCGGATTCGAATTCGAAGACCTGCCACGTTACTGGTACGGCAATGACGCCTTTAAAAGCACCCTGATGAACGCGCTTTCTTGCCTGTTCCTGGAGGGCGAGCGCCTGTTTATCGATGCAGTCCGTGACAACGAACACCTGGTGAAAGACGAACGCCTGCAAAAGCAGGTGAAGAATTTCATCAAACAGGAAGCGATTCACGGTCACGAGCACCATATGCTCAGCGAATACCTCGACACGCTCGGCTATCCGGCGACAAAGGTAGAGGCTCAGGAACGCGCAGTAAGACTCTTCCTCAAAAAACACGTCCCGGCGAAAGACCGTCTGGCCATTACCTGTGCAGTAGAACACTTCACAGCCATGCTGGCGCATCAGATGCTCACCAATAATGAGCTGACCGACGAAATGGACCCACGCATCCGCGAAATGTGGAAGTGGCACGCCATCGAAGAGACCGAGCACAAAGGCGTCTGCTTCGACGTGTATGAAGCCGCTGGCGGAGGCTACTGGAAGCGGGTATTCCACATGGCCACCATCACCATGACCTTCGTTATGCGCCTCAGCACAGTACAGGCGTACTTCCTGTGGAAAGATAAGCAGCTGTTCAAATGGTCGACATGGAAATCCGCGTTCCGCTTCTACTGGAAAACGCCTGCGCTGATCCCGACCATCTGGAAAGAATACAAAGACTACTACCGTCGCGACTTCCACCCATGGGAGCACGACAACCGCGAACTGCTCGAAGGCTGGGAAGCCGAGCACGACAACTACAAAGCGGTGTAAATCAATTCGGCGGCCACCTCAAAGTGGCCGTCAATGTCTTACCTTATTTGCCTTTACCAGACACCCGTTTTAGACTCGCTGCAACCGGGCCAGAACCCGGCACCTCACATGGAAGTATGGATATCCCAGCGTCATGGCCGATTTCGAACTAGAAGACCTTCAGGGCAACCGTTACCGACTCCGACGCGGCTCAGGCCCCGGTCTGTACCACCCAGAGAACCTCTGCACGGGTGGCAACTTTGATGCCGAACGTCTGCTTGGCCACTTCAGCACAAGCAATATCGACGACAGCTTTAATCACTTCTATTTTGACGTACTGTCAAAGTTGGATGACCGTCCGTCATGCCCGC
>NZ_DDKU01000040.1:0-8934 GCF_002339775.1 Thalassolituus sp. UBA2590 | reverse complement strand
GGGAGAAGGCACGATCACCACTGATCAGCCGCAGCTTCTGAGGGCGGGACAGTTTCTTCACCTGTCTCTCAGCCCGCAGCGCATCTCCATGCGCACCAGCGACCGCGACGAAACGCAAAGCCAGTGGCCCTTTGCCCCTCAGAAAACGCGCGGTGCGGCGACCATTACTGCAATGCTCTTTGAAGCGACGGCTTACATCCAGCGTGATCCCGCAGTAGAGATGCCCGCTGGCGGTTTCTATCAGGTACAGATACCAGAGGTCGGTTTCGTCGACGCTACCGACTTGATCCATCGTTGTTTTCTCTGCCACCGCTTTACCGTATGGTGTGCCGCAACTCATAAGTTTTTACCGGACAACCGCATGCATTCTGTTTTCCGTGATCCTATCAGTGGCCTTACCCATCTGGCCGGGGCTGTTTTTGCCATTGTTGCACTCGGTATTCTGATGGCAAGAGCCGCGATGTACGGCGAAGTCGTACATATTGTCTCATTCGCAGTTTTCGGCGCAACACTGTTTCTGATGTTTGCAGCCAGCGCTCTGTACCATCTGATTCACGCGTCAGAGCAGGTGATTCTCTGGCTCAAACGCATCGATCATATTGCGATCTTTCTGTTAATTGCCGGCACCTACACCCCTTTCTGCCTGATCCCTTTGTACGGCAATACCGGCCTGATCTTACTTGTTGCCGTCTGGAGCTTAGCGCTTGCAGGCATCGCTCTGAAGCTGTTCTGGATTTCAGCGCCACGCTGGCTATCAACTCTGATCTATGTTGGCATGGGCTGGCTGGTCGTGTTCGCGTTTGAACCAGCCATGGCGCGCGTACCCGAAGATGCTTTATGGTGGCTGCTCTTCGGTGGTATCGCCTACTCTGTTGGTGCCATCGTTTATGCGCTGCGCTGGCCTGACCCATGGCCACGCTGGGTCGGTTTCCACGAAATCTGGCATATCTTCGTCATGGCTGGCGCTTTCTGCCACTTCTGGGCCATCGCCTTTCACCTGTCCCATGTTCCGGTGGGGGCTGGCGTATGAACGCGAACGGACTCTACATCAACCACAGAATTACCCTCCCCTGGGCTGAAATCACCCTGAAAGCTATCCGGGCACAGGGCGCCGGCGGTCAGAACGTAAATAAAGTGGCGTCGGCCATTCATCTTCGTTTTGATGTGCGACGCTCGTCGCTGCCTGAAGATGTGAAAGAAGACGTGCTCAAACTGGATGACCAGCGCCTGACACAGGACGGTACTATCATCATCAAAGCACAGCGTTTCAGGACACAGGAGAAAAATCGGGAAGATGCCCTGCAACGGTTACAGCAGCTGATTCGCTTTGCTCTTCAGAAAGATAAGCCCAGAGTAGCAACACGACCAACGCGTGCGTCGCAACGCCGGAGAGTCGATCAGAAAGTTCAACGTGGCCAGGTCAAAGCCTTGCGCGGCAAAGTTCAGTAGCAGGGTTCAGTAGCAGGGTTCAGTAGCAGGGTTCAGTAGCAGGGTTCAGTAGCAGGGTTCAGTAGCAGAGTTCAGCAATAGCCCCGCAGGCTGCCATTACTTACTGGCTCGCCGGTGCTTACGAATAATCGCATAGGCGCTCTGGATCTCCTGCGCTTTCGACTTAGCACGCTCAAGCTCTGCCGCCGATACTCCACGAGCGACAAGCTTATCAGGGTGGTACTCACTCATCAGGCGGCGGAACGTCTGCTTCAATTCTTCGTCAGAAACATCCGGCGCTAATCCGAGTACATTGAATGCACGCCGTACCTCACGACTCATCATCAATTCAGGACGACGCGGTTGAGATGTCTGTTGCGCGCGCTCCTGAGGCCGCGCTTTTTTCTCCCAGTCTGTCGAACCCTCGCCCCGGCTCAACCACCAGTAAAAACGGAACGGGGGAATGCCAAACGCTCTGCCAACCTGCTTCAGTACCTTGCGCTGCGCACGTTTTACCCGGCCATCTGCACGCGCTACCTTGACCAGTAACGAGAAGAAGACCTCGTGCTGGTTCGGCGGTAATCCAGCTTCCAGCGCTTTCAGATCACGCTCCAGTCGATAACTGCTCTGCTTACCCTCACCAAACAAACGAATGGCCAATGCACGACGGTCACCGGTCATTCCCAAGGCTTCGATCACGGCTTCGGCGGCGGCAATTTCTTTTTCGCTGATGCGACCATCCGCTTTAGCAAGATGCCCCATCACACGGAACAGAGCACTCATATGCTCCTGAGCCATTGGGCCTGCCGGACCACTGCGCGCCTTTTCAGCCAACCTGTCTAACAGGTGTCCGGCAATCGCACCAATCACCAGCCCGAACGGTCCGCCAGACAACAAACCAATGGCTGCACCCGACGCTTTTCCTACCCAGATACGATTGCTATTCGCCAACGGTTTCAATCGTCACCACCGTCTTGGTTAAGTAAATCGTTCTCCAAAGTCTTCAGTCGCTCGGGGGTGCCGACATCGACCCATCGGCCATTCATCAACTGACCTGCAAGCCGGTCCGTCGTCATGGCCTCTCGCAACATGGGTGCTAGTGGATAGGCGCCCGCCGACGCGGATGCCCATAATTCAGGTTTGAGGACGCTGACCCCACTGAACGTCAGTTGCTGCTCATTGACCACCCGCCCGGCCTGCAACGCAAAATCGCCCTTCGGATTATGATCCGGGTTATTGACCAGCCAGAGGCAACCAAGGTCAGTTTCATTCAGCTCATACTGAGCAGCCTCGGTGTAATCCCAGTCGGTCCAGACATCACCATTAATAAGCAGAAAAGGCGCTGCGCCAAGAAGCGGTAATGCCTGATAGACACCACCACCGGTTTCGAGTGCGTCGGCTTCTGCGGAGTAGCGAATAGTCAGCCCCCACGCGCTGCCATCCCCCAGGTGCTGTTCAATCTGTTCTCCCAACCAGGCGTGATTAATCACCACCTCTTTAATACCTGCCGCAGCAAGCTTCTCAAGATGGTGCACGATCAGGGGTTTACCACACAGAGGAATAAGCGGCTTAGGACATGTGTCCGTAAGCGGGGCCATTCTGGTACCTCGACCTGCCGCCAGAATCATTGCCTTCATGACAGGCCTTTCTCCATCGCTGGCAGAAATCGTTCGTCGAGCCACTGACAGAAAGCCGAGAATTCATAATACCGTCCCGCGACTTCGCGCAGATACACGCAGGTATTAGGGATATCCGCCAGATAACCTGCCTTACCATCACGAATATTAAGGCGGGCAAAGATACCCGCAGCTTTGAGGTGTCTCTGCATACCCATAAGGTCAAACGCTCTGGAGAAGGCGTCGTACGGCATATCCAGCACGCCCGCCAATGAGGCTTTCTCGTAGTAGTAGGCGGTCAACTCGTCAACGATCTGGTGTGGCCAACGCACATAGCAGTCACGTAATAGCGACACGAGATCGTAGGTGACAGCCCCCTGAACAGCATCCTGAAAGTCGATAACACCCAGGGCACCATCTGCACAAAGCATCAGATTCCGTGAGTGGTAATCACGATGCACGACCACCTGCGGCTGAGCCAGCGCTGAATCAACCAGAATATCCGTAACATCAGCCATCAGTCTGTGTTCATCGGCCGACAGAGACAGCGAAATCTGACGTTCGCACAGCCAGTCGGTGAACAGAGAAATCTCCTGACGCAGCAGTGCGGCATCATATACTGGCAACTCACCGGCCTTGAGTTTCTGGATGTTGATCAGCTCATCGATAGCGAGTTTGTACAACGCAAGTACGCGTTCATGGTCGGCACCATCGTGAAGCGCCGGCCAAAGCAGTTTATCGCCGAAGTCCTGTAGTAACATGAATCCCTGAGCGATATCTTCGCCTAAAACTGCGGGCACATTCACACCCTGCTCTGACCAGCTGCGAGCGATCGCAATAAACTTAGGGTTATCTTCTTTCTCTGGAGGTGCATCCACACAGATCCAGCTGGAATCGGCGCCCGTCAGTCGAAAATATCGACGAAAACTGGCATCGCCCGAAACTACTGACAATTCTGCGGTCAGATCTTCACCGGTAAGTTGCTGAATCTGATTTACTGCCCAATGCGCAAGGTTGTCCCTTCGCTGATCCATGCTGGCCTCTCGGTGTCAGTCGTTCTAGAATTGGACCCCAGAATTGGCGCCCTGATAAGCCGCTAAAGATAACACACTTCATTCCGGAATCGCGCCTGCTGCCCTACATGACTGACCTGAACCGAACATCTCAGTATCTACTCCTGTACTTTCGCCTGTACCTGCGCCCGCGCTTGCATCTCCCGTGCCTGTATCTATTGCTACCTGCGCTCGCCACCGGCCTGAGCCACCACGCATTGGCCGACTCTGCTGGGCAGTTCAACTATGAAGCCCTCGGCTGGACTCCAAGATCGCAGCTCCCGGCGGAACAGGCTGAAGCGCTCCCGGAGTTCTGCACAGGTGCCTACGTTGTCACCACACCTGTGGCTCTCGATACCGACCGGATTGAAGCAGAAGCCGATCAGGGTACTTTAACCCGTGCCGGTGAAATTGAACTGAACGGCGATGTTGTATTTCAGCGACGCGATCAGCTTCTCAAAGCTGACTACGCGCATTGGTTTCCTGAGCAACAGGTGGCTAATTTCACGGGCAATGTGTCCATTACCTCACCGGGCATGACGCTAGGCGGCGACAACGCTCGTATCGACGACGCACAGGGCGACATAGAACTGAACCACAGCGCCTGGGTCATTGCCGACCGTCACCTGCGAGGAACCGCTGAACAACTGGGATCCCCCCAGGATCAGGTACTGGAAATGAAAGGGGCGACTCTGACCTTCTGCGAACCCGGCCACAACGACTGGGACATCGCAGCCAGCGAACTGCGACTGGATCAGAACGAAGGATTTGGTACGGCGTGGCACACTCGACTCAGGGTCGCCGAGGTACCGATTCTGTACATACCGTATTATCGCTTCCCGATTGATGACCGGCGCCTCACCGGCTTCCTCGATCCGTCACTGTCTGTGAACGGCATGGGCCAGGCGGAAGATATTCAGATTC
Organism: Thalassolituus sp. UBA2590; assembly: GCF_002339775.1. Lineage (NCBI taxonomy): Bacteria > Pseudomonadati > Pseudomonadota > Gammaproteobacteria > Oceanospirillales > Oceanospirillaceae > Thalassolituus > Thalassolituus sp. UBA2590. Next base: position 3,914 of record NZ_DDKU01000040.1, on the reverse strand, counting down.
CTTTTTATCTCAATATCGCCCCCAACCTGGATGCCACCATTACTGCCCACCACGTGCTTGATCATGGTTTGTTGTGGGAAAACCAACTACGACACAAAACAGCGCTTTTCGGTGATGGCGAGCTGAATTACGGCATTCTCGCTGACGACGAAGAAACCGGCGAAGAACGCTCTCTGGTGAATTACTCACAAGCGGGTCGTTGGGGCCGTCACTGGAGCCACGAATTTCTCTACAATAATGTCAGCGATGAGGACTACTTCTCCGACATGAACCCGAGTGCCTCTGTGTACCGGGCTTCCCACCTGCCTAGAAGGGGCCTGGTTCGCTACGATACAACACCGGTGAAAGCGACTTTCCTCGCTGAGAGCTTCCAGACGACGGACGAAGACATCTCGCTCAGCAACCGTCCGTATCGCCGCCTGCCTCAGGTCGGCCTGACACTCACGCCAACACTAGAGTCAGGTTGGACGCTGAAGCAAACCGTGCAGGCCACCCGCTTTAACCGTGAAAGCTCCGCCGTGATCGACGGCAATCAGCAGACGCTCAGTGGCCGCGCCGCTCTTAACGGTGATCGTTTTCTGTCGGACACCCGCATCGCCTACCCGATGACACAGCCATACGGTTTCTTAACGCCTGCACTGGATTACCGCTATCGCAGCTACCGGCTTTACGATGCAGAGCCTACCGACGACGATGAAACGCCAACGTTCGGAGCACCGCGCGTGACCCTGGACGGCGGCCTCTTCTTTGAGCGTGAGACCAGCGCCTTCAACACCGACTACATCCAGACTCTGGAACCTCGCGTGCTGTATGCGTACAGCCCCTACCGGAGCGGTCAGGAAGACATTCCGGCCTTCGATACCAAAGCCACCAGCGTCACCTACTCAAGCTTATTCAACGGCGACCGCTTTACTGGCGGTGACCGCCTGGCCGACCTGAATCAGATCAGCACCGGCGTCACAACACGCTATATACGCGACGATGGTCTGGAGCAGTTCAGGGCTGGCGTAGGTCAGATCTGGTATTTCCGCGATCGTGAAGTGAACATCAACGAGACCGAAAGCGACTACCTTGAGCGCCATACATCCAGCACCCTGGGCGAAGCGGAATGGAACCCGAACAGCGACTGGACAGTCTTCTCTTTTCTCGAGTGGGATTCGCATCAGGACTACTTCCGTCAGCAACGCTACGGTGTCCGCTTCCGTGATGAAGCGAATCATATGTTAAGCCTCAGCAATACACGCACCGAGAGCCGCGACCCTGACACTGAAACTAGCTACAATACGCACCAACTTGATGCCAGTGGGTTCTGGTCTCTGAACGATCGTTGGGCGCTATTTGCAAGGCAGCTTCGTGATCTGAAACACTATGAGACGGGAGAACGTCGCCCGGAAGACCCGGTTCTGGAGTCTCTGGCCGGATTCGAATATCAGAATTGTTGCTGGCGAGCACAATTCACCTATCGGGAAAGTTCACCCCGCAGCTCAGGGGAGTTCTCAACCGAAAAACGTTACGGCTTTATGCTGAGCATTCAGTTAAAAGGTCTTACCACACTGGGCAGCGGCACCGACAGCCTCTTGTCTGAAAGCATTTATGGATACTCAAGACGCCAATACCATGACTATTAAGCACCTGATTTTTTCTCTTCTGGCAATGACTGTCAGCGCCTTACTCCATGCAGAGCCTCAGTTGATCGATCGAGTGGTGGCTGTTGTCGATGACGACATCATCATGGAAAGCGAGCTAGAACAACGCATCAAAACGGTGGGTGTTCAGAGTAATCAGAACGAATTACCAGAAGCAGACACCCTGCGCGAACAGGTACTCGAGCGCATGATCACCGAAAGCGTGCAATTGCAGATGGCGGATCGTGCCGGCATCCGCATCAGTGAGTCGCAGCTGGATGACGCGATGGGACGCATCGCGGCGCAGAACGGTATGAGCCTGGCTGAGTTTCAACAGGCTATGGCCAGCGAAGGCGTTTCTTTTGCCTACGCACGTGAACAGATCCGCAATGAAATGCGCATTAGCCGGGTACAGCAGTATCAGGTGGGTGAGCGCATCCAGATTACAGATCAGGACATAGATTACTTTCTGGCCTCTGATATCGGTCGTATCGCCTCGGCCGCAGAATACAAACTTCGCCACATTCTGATTTCAGTTCGTTCTGGTGCCGCACCACAGGAATACAAAGAAGCTGAAAGCAAAGCAGACAAGATTGTTGCTGAGCTTCGCGATGGTGCTGATTTCGGCAAAACAGCAATGGCCGAATCTCAGGGACGCACGGCCTTGAATGGTGGCGATATGGGCTGGCGTAAAGATGCTCAGCTACCATCGATTTTCGCGGACATCGCACCCAAAATGAACGTCGGCGATATCTCAGACCCGATCCGTACCGCCAGTGGTTTCCACATTATCAAGCTTGAAGACAAGCGTGGCGGCAACTCCCAGCTGATTCAACAGGCTGAAGTACGACATATTCTTATCACCCCGAATGAAGTGCGCGATCAGGATCAGGCCCGTGAACTCATCAATCAGATTTATGAGCGCCTGAAAGCCGGTGCAGATTTCGCAGAGCTGGCTCGTGAATACAGTGATGACCCCGGCAGCGGTGCCAGTGGCGGTGACCTTGGTTGGGTCTCTCCCGGCGACATGGTGCCGGAATTTGAGCAAGCGATGGACGTAACACCAACCGGTGAGTTAAGTACGCCAGTGCGCAGTCAGTTTGGCTGGCATGTGCTTCAGGTGACCGACCGTCGTGAAGCCGACATCGGTGAAGAAGTACAGCGTAATCAGGTGCGCCAGATGCTCTATGGACGCCGCTTCGAAGAAGAACTTCCTATCTGGCTGCGTAAAATCCGCTCAGAAGCCTACGTCGACATCAAGGAACAGCCGTGAGTCTGCGTCTTGCCGTCACGGCGGGAGAACCGGCCGGTATCGGGCCGGACCTCTGTGTTCAGATTGCCCAGGCTAAGCTGTCGACCGATCTCGTCGTTATCACAGACCCGGCAGTACTGGCTGACCGTGCGGATTCTCTGAGTCTGCCCCTGACTCTGCATACCTTTGGTGATGCCGGAGCGCAGTCGGGTAATGGTCATCTGACCGTCTTTCCTGTCGCGGTCAATGCGCCTGTCAGCGCAGGCGTTCTCAACAAAGCGAATGGCGCCTTCGTGATAGAAACCCTGCGAATCGCGGCTGAAGGATGCCTTGATGGTCGCTGGGATGGCATAGTCACCGCACCGGTTCACAAAGGGGTCATTAACGAGTCCGGCGTGCTTTTCAGTGGCCATACTGAGTATTTCCGTGATTACTGTGGCGTTGAAGAAGTCGTTATGATGCTCGCCACAGAAGACCTACGAGTCGCTCTTGTTACCACCCATCTACCGTTAAAAGATGTCGCCGATGCCTGCACTGGTGATCGCATTCAACGTGTCAGCCGGATTCTCAACAACGACCTGCAGCAATTCTTTGGTGTGGCTGCACCGCATATTCTGGTAGCAGGCCTGAACCCGCACGCGGGTGAAGACGGCCACCTGGGTCGCGAAGAAATCGATACCATCATTCCTGCCCTGAATGCACTGCGGGAAGAAGGGCTCAACCTGACAGGCCCTCTGCCTGCAGACACTCTGTTTACCCCCAAGTATCTGGATAACGCCGACGCGGCGCTGGCGATGTATCACGATCAGGGGCTGCCTGTTCTTAAATTTCACGGCTTTGGCCGGGCTGCCAATATCACATTAGGGCTGCCCATTGTCCGTACCTCTGTTGATCACGGCACCGCGCTAGATCTTGCTGGCACCGGCAAGGCTGACAGCGGTAGCCTGCACACCGCTATTAAGGTCGCCACTCAGATGGCAGCCAACCGCAGAAAGGAAATAACCCAATGAGTAAACACACACCCAAAGCCCATGGCC
>NZ_DDKU01000174.1:6796-6940 GCF_002339775.1 Thalassolituus sp. UBA2590 | reverse complement strand
CGGTTACCTGACCCGTCGTCTGGTAGACGTCGCGCAGGATCTGGTTGTGACGGAGCGTGACTGTGGCACCGAAGAAGGTCTGGTCATGACTCCGCTGATTGAAGGCGGTGACGTTGTGGTTGGTCTGGGTGATCGTATCCTTGG
>NZ_DDKU01000174.1:6210-6490 GCF_002339775.1 Thalassolituus sp. UBA2590 | reverse complement strand
TCGTATCCTTGGTCGTGTTGTCGCGACCGACGTATACAAGCCTGGCTCTGAAGGCGACGTAGTAGTTCCGGCTGGTACCCTGATCGACGAAGCCTGGGTTCACAAGATCGAAGGCGAAGGTATCGACGAAGTGATCGTTCGCTCCGCGATTACCTGTGACAGCCGCGTAGGTATCTGTTCAGCTTGTTATGGTCGTGACCTTGGTCGCGGTCACCAAGTGAACGTGGGTGAAGCAGTGGGCGTTATCGCTGCACAGTCCATCGGTGAGCCGGGTACACAG
>NZ_DDKU01000174.1:0-5914 GCF_002339775.1 Thalassolituus sp. UBA2590 | reverse complement strand
TCCATCGGTGAGCCGGGTACACAGCTGACGATGCGTACGTTCCACATTGGTGGTGCGGCATCCCGTTCTTCTGCTGCCGACAGCGTACAGGTTAAGAACGCTGGTAAAGTTCGCCTGCACAACATGAAGACTGTAACGCGTGAAAACGGCGATCTGGTTGCTGTTTCCCGTTCTGGTTCGATTGCTCTGGCAGACGACCATGGCCGTGAGCGTGAGCTGTACAAGCTTCCTTACGGTGCTGTGATCAGTGTGAAAGACGGCGAGCTGGTAGAAGCTGGCCAGAAGGTCGCTAGCTGGGATCCACACACTCACCCAATCGTGACTGAAGTGGCCGGTAAGATCGAATTTGTCGGTATGGAAGAAGGTATTACCATCAACCGTACAACTGACGAACTGACGGGTCTGTCCAGTATCGAAGTTATCGATCCTAAAGATCGTCCAGCGGCCGGTAAAGATATCCGTCCGATGGTTAAGCTGGTTGACGAAAAAGGTAACGACGTTCACCTGCCAGGTACCAATGCACCGGCTCAGTACCTGCTGCCAGCCAACGCACTGGTTTCTCAGGAGAACGGTGCGATCGTGACTGTGGGTGACGTAATCGCACGTATCCCGCAGGAGACGTCAGGTAACAAAGACATTACCGGTGGTCTGCCACGAGTTGCTGACCTGTTCGAAGCACGTAAGCCAAAAGAGCCTGCAATCCTTGCAGAAATCTCTGGTACCGTGAGCTTCGGTAAAGAGACTAAAGGTAAGAAGCGTCTGGTTATTACGCCGAACGACGGCGGTGATCACTATGAAGAGCTGATTCCTAAGTGGCGTCACCTCAACGTGTTCGAAGGTGAACAGGTTGAGAAAGGTGAAGTTATCTCTGATGGTCCGTTCAACCCGCATGACATTCTGCGTCTGAAAGGTGTTGGCCATCTGGCGATGTACATCACCAACGAAGTGCAGGAAGTTTACCGTCTGCAGGGTGTAGGCATCGATGATAAGCACATCGAAGTCATCGTTCGTCAGATGCTGCGTAAAGTCATCATTGGTGAAAACGGCGACAGTAACTTCATTCCAGGTGATCAGGTGGAATACACCAACTTCCTGGAAGAGAACGAGAAGCTGGATGCGGCAGGTAAAATTGCTGCGAAAGGCGAGCGCGTTCTGCTGGGTATCACCAAAGCGTCTCTGGCAACCGAGTCGTTCATCTCTGCGGCTTCCTTCCAGGAAACCACTCGTGTACTCACCGAAGGTGCAGTTACCGGTAAGATGGACACCCTGCGTGGCCTGAAAGAGAACGTGGTTGTTGGTCGTCTGATCCCGGCGGGTACTGGTCTTACGTATCACGAAGAACGTAAGCGTAAGCGTCAGAGCCGTGAAGATGATCGTATGAAGGCGATGCCAGAATCGTTGACTGTATCTGCTGAGGATATGGAAGCGAAACTGAGCGAAGCGTTCAGCGATAAGTGATGCGTTAGCGTCACCCCCGCGAAAGCGGGGAGCCATAAAAAACGGGAGCTTAGGCTCCCGTTTTTTATGCTTCTGGTTCGTCACTTAGTCTTAGTTACCATGTTCATGGCAATTTGACTGCGGCATTTGCGAGATTGGTAGCCGCTATAAAGCCCGGGCCAATACTTAAAGCAAATTACACCCTTGAACATGATATTGTCGTATAGGATGAATTTAGGTTTGGGCAGAAGTGTGACTGATTTAGAGTGTTTTGAGTTTGAAAGTAATTGGTCTGATTCAAAAGAAAATGGCGGCTGGATTTTGTTATTTATGTCGTTACCATTTTTCGCGATCGATTTTTTCATGCTCTATCGTTTTGAAATCTTTGGGGTGATGAGCATTGTCGGAATACCACTGCTGATGGGTGCATTGTTACTGCTAAACCTAAGAGTGATGGTGAGGGTTGAGAAGAGTCATATCGTCAGTACATTTAGTGTCTGGCGGTTCAAGTGGGTCAAGTCTAAAGGCATTGGTCAATATCATTACGTCCGTATGAGCTGTCGCCCACCACCGGCCACTTCGGCTGCTTCTACAGAAAAACTATTCCAGGTAGATTTATGCTTATCAAAGACGCCACATTGGAGAGCAGGGGATTTAGATCTGTTTCGTTATATCGACTTCCCATGGGATGTTGACCCGGACGAGTACTTTTCCTTCGTCGATAAAATAGTCGAAGTTACAGGGAAGGAGCTGTTTGCTGGTGCGGAGTTGCCAACGAAATTTAAAACGTTTGTTAAAGAGAGGTATGGAGATATCTGATATCTCTCGTTTTAAATTACCTCTGTAGGGCATGTAGTCGCCGATCATTACGCACTTCGGAAGTATGATCCACGTTATGTCTCAGTTTGCCGGTTCGAGGGCATTCAGACAGGGACAATCAGTCGATCCATCGTTGCATTACTAGCAGGCCGATAACTAGGCTTGACTGTCCTTATGTCAGGGAGTATCATTCCGGCCCCTTTTATTGTGTGCGGACGTCTGCACACGTGAAATGTAATAACTGGAGTTTGCTTAATGGCTACAATCAATCAGCTGGTTCGTAAGCCTCGTAAGCGTAAGGTCGCTAAGAGCGACGTACCTGCTCTGCAGGCATGTCCTCAGCGTCGTGGTGTTTGTACTCGTGTGTACACAACTACCCCGAAAAAGCCTAACTCGGCACTGCGTAAAGTTTGCCGTGTACGCCTGACGAATGGTTTCGAAGTTACCTCATACATCGGCGGTGAAGGTCACAACCTTCAGGAACACAGCGTTGTTCTGATCCGTGGCGGTCGTGTAAAAGACTTGCCAGGTGTTCGTTATCACACTGTTCGCGGTTCACTGGATACTTCTGGTGTTGCTAACCGTAAACAGGGCCGTTCTAAGTACGGTGCTAAGCGTCCTAAGGGTTAATACCTTTAAGACATTGGATAAGAGTAAGGCTGTGCCATTTTTCGATAACGTTAAGTGCACAGGCTGACCTGAAGACCTAAAGAGGGCTTATCATGCCAAGAAGACGCGTCGCTGCGAAACGCGAGATTCTGCCAGATCCTAAGTTTGGAAATACTATTCTGGCGAAGTTTATGAACCACGTAATGATCAGTGGTAAGAAGTCTGTAGCCGAGAAAATCGTCTACGGTGCACTGGACACTGTTGCTTCTAAAAGCGGCAATGATCCAATCGAAATGTTCGAACAGTCTCTGGAAGCTATCCAGCCTATGGTTGAGGTTAAGAGCCGCCGTGTAGGTGGTGCTACTTACCAGGTGCCTGTTGAAGTTCGTCCTGCACGTCGTCAGGCACTGGCTATGCGCTGGTTGGTTGACGCTGCGCGTGGTCGTGGTGAAAAATCCATGGCTCAGCGTCTGGCGAACGAAATGATCGAAGCCTGTGAAGGTAAAGGTGCTGCGGTTAAGAAACGTGAAGACGTTCACCGTATGGCCGAAGCGAACAAAGCGTTCTCTCATTACCGCTTCTGATCGCTCAAAGGCTGTGTTCGTCCGAACGCAGCCTTTATCTCCTCCCTCTTTGGTTCTCCTCTTTTTCAGAAATCTAACAGATTAATTTCCTTTGTATTGCCAGTTCGTTGCTGGCTCGCATCGGCGCGATCTCCGGGTATACGAATGCGCTCCCTAATGCCCATGAAAGCAGGGCTGGGCAGGGCCGGGTCATTGACTGCCACTGTTTACTTATATTACGATTCGCGCCCTTAATATCTCATGTCAGGCGTTAATCTAATGTCTGACATCACTGTTCCAGACTGAGGTGTAGCTGTGGCACGTACAACGCCGATTGATCGCTATCGTAATATTGGTATCTGTGCGCACGTAGATGCGGGCAAAACTACCACCACTGAGCGAGTGCTGTTCTATACGGGTGTGTCTCACAAAATTGGTGAGGTGCATGACGGTGCAGCTACTATGGACTGGATGGAGCAGGAGCAGGAGCGTGGTATCACCATTACTTCTGCGGCCACGACCTGTTTCTGGGCCGGTATGGCTCAGCAATTCGATCAGCATCGTATTAACATCATTGATACCCCGGGGCACGTGGACTTCACCATTGAGGTGGAGCGTTCACTCCGTGTTCTGGATGGTGCTGTCGTAGTTTTGTGCGGATCGTCAGGTGTGCAGCCTCAGACTGAAACCGTATGGCGTCAGGCAAATAAGTACGAAGTGCCGCGTATGGTATTCGTCAATAAGATGGACCGTGCCGGTGCTGACTACTTCATGGTAGTTAACCAGTTGAAGGCCCGTCTTGGTGCGACGCCTGTGCCATTGCAGATCAATATTGGCGCTGAAGATGACTTCAAAGGTGTCGTCGACCTGATCAAAATGAAGGCCGTGATGTGGAATGAAGCCGATCAGGGGCTGACTTTCACCTATGAAGACATTCCAGCTGATCTGGTTGATACAGCCGAAGAGTGGCGCGAGAAACTGATTGAAGCAGCCGCAGAAGCCTCTGAAGAGTTGATGGACAAATACCTCGAAGGTGAAACGCTTTCCGAGGAAGAGATTAAAGCGGCTCTGCGTCAGCGCACACTGGCAAACGAGATTGTTCTCGTTACCTGTGGTTCTGCTTTCAAAAATAAAGGCGTACAGGCGGTTCTGGATGCGGTTATTGAATATCTGCCTTCGCCAACCGAAGTGAAAGCGATTGAAGGTATTCTTGACGATAAAGACGAGTCTGTCGGCGTTCGTCACTCCTCTGATGATGAGCCGTTTGCGGCGCTTGCTTTTAAAATCGCGACAGACCCCTTCGTTGGTACTCTGACGTTCGTCCGCGTGTACTCTGGAGTGCTGAACTCTGGCGACGCTGTGATGAACTCTGTTAAGTCTAAGCGTGAGCGCGTTGGTCGCATGGTTCAGATGCACGCCAACTCCCGTGAAGAGCTGAAGGAAGTTCGTGCAGGCGATATCGTCGCTTTGATTGGTCTGAAAGATGTCACAACAGGTGACACGCTCTGCGACCAGAAAGATATTATTACGCTTGAACGTATGGAGTTCCCGGACCCGGTTATCTCGGTGGCGGTTGAGCCTAAGTCTCAGGCCGACCAGGAGAAGATGGGCGTAGCTCTCGGTAAGCTGGCGCAGGAAGATCCGTCGTTCCGCGTCGAGACTGACGAAGAGTCAGGTCAGACCATTATCTCAGGTATGGGTGAACTCCACCTCGACATTATTGTCGATCGCATGAAGCGGGAATTTAAAGTCGAGTGTAATGTAGGTAAGCCTCAGGTGGCTTATCGCGAGAAAATTACCCGGACTGTTGAGATTAACAATAAGTTTGCGAAGCAATCCGGCGGTCGTGGTCAATACGGTCACGTGGTTATCCGATTTGAGCCGAGCGAAGAAGAAGGTCTCGAGTTCGTTAACGAGATTACTGGTGGTGTGATTCCGCGCGAATACATTCCATCGGTTGAAAAAGGTATTGAAGAGCAGATGAAAAACGGTGTTCTTGCTGGCTACCCATTGCTGGGTCTGAAGGCGACACTGTATGACGGCTCTTTCCATGACGTTGACTCGAATGAGATGGCGTTTAAAATTGCCGCGTCACAAGCAACCAAGCAGCTTTCACAGGAAGGCGATGCAGTACTGCTCGAGCCGATGATGAAGGTTGAAGTTGTTACCCCTGAAGACTACATGGGTGACGTTGTTGGCGACCTTAACCGTCGCCGCGGCATGATTTCAGGAATGGAAGATACACCGTCCGGTAAGGTGGTGAATGCGTCCGTACCGCTGGCAGAGATGTTCGGTTATGCCACCGATCTGCGCTCTGCAAGCCAGGGGCGGGCGACCTATTCCATGGAATTTGAGAAATATGCGGAAGCGCCATCAAACGTGGCCGATGCAATTATTAACAGATTTTAATTACTGACATTTGATGAGGTATTCTCATGGCTAAGGAAACGTTTGAACGTTCCAAACCCCACGTAAACGTGGGTACT
>NZ_DDKU01000080.1:0-8418 GCF_002339775.1 Thalassolituus sp. UBA2590 | reverse complement strand
ACAGGCAGGCTGAAGTCGCTTCACATCGACCGGGTCTTTCAGTTCAATTACGCCGATGGCGCCCAATACCCGCACGTCCGCGACGCCATTCAGCTCAGAGGCTCGACTCAGACCCGTCTTAAGTCCCTGCTCAATTCCTGATACCTGCCCTTTCCAGTTGTTCTCCATCAGCAGATCAAGACTGGCACAGGCAACACGGCACGCCAACGGATTAGCCATGAAGGTTGGCCCATGCATAAAGCAGCCGGCCTCACCACGACTGATGGTCTCTGCGACTTCGGTAGTCGCCAGTGTCGCCGCGAGCGTCATGTACCCACCGGTAATGGCCTTGCCGACGCACATAATGTCAGGGCTGATACCTGCATATTCACAGGCAAACAGCTTACCGGATCGTCCAAAGCCCGTTGCGATCTCATCGGCGATCAGCAGAACACCAAACTCATCACATAGGGCGCGTGCCTGACGCAGATACTCTGGGTGATAGAAGCGCATGCCCCCTGCCCCCTGAACAACGGGTTCAAGAATCAGGGCCGCAATGCTCTTATGATTCTTTTCGAGAGATTCTCTCAAAGGCGCAATGTCATCAGGGTTCCATTCTTCTTCAAACCGCGTCTGAGGCGCAGGAACGAAAAACTGCTCGGGCAGAATACCGCTGAAGAGATGATGCATTCCTCGCTTGGGATCACAGACAGACATGGCTCCGAGCGTGTCGCCATGGTAACCGCGCTCCAGTGCCAGCAAGCGGGTTCTTGTCGTTTCACCCCGTGCATGCTGGTACTGAATGGCCATTTTAATCGCGACCTCGACAGACACCGAGCCGGAATCCGCAATAAACACTTTTTCCAGTCCGTCGGGCGTAAGAGCAACAAGGCGGCGTGCCAGCTCAATCGCCGGTCCATGCGTAAGACCGCCGAACATAACATGACTCATCCGTTCAGCCTGTTCGTTCAGCGCCGCATTTAATACCGGATGATTGTAGCCATGAACCGTGCACCACCAGCTCGACATGCCATCAATCAATTCCCGACCGTCCTGAAGTTTCAGTCGCACCCCTGAAGCACTGACCACCGGCCAGGTATACCCAGGATCAGTCATTGAACTGTACGGATGCCAGACATGATCACGGTCATAATTAAGGTCGGGTTGTATGAAATGAGAGGTCATGTGTTCTCCTGAGGTTCTGGCTGCACTCCCGTCAGGCCTTAGGATGACGCAGTTTTATGTCACCTGTAAACCAGACTACTGATCCGCAGTTGACCACTGATCACGACGGAATAAGATACGGGCACTTACTGGCGGAGTTATCTATGAGTTGGCAAGACCGTTTTGCGTCTGCTCTTCAGCAAAGAAAAGAGGCACACCTGTTGCGCCAACGGCAGACACTGCAATCTCCGCAAAGCACACACGTGACATGTGGAAGTTCTCAATTACTGAACTTCTGCAGCAACGACTATCTTGGCCTGGCCAATACTGGCGGCGAAGACCTCGCCCGCGCTGCTCAGGAATGGCAATTCGGCAGTGGCGCATCCCACCTCGTTTGTGGCCACTCGCGTGCTCATCATGATCTCGAAGACGCACTTGCGGAGTTTTCTGGTTACCCAAGAGCCTTACTCTTCTCCACAGGTTATATGGCCAACGTTGGTGTCATTAGTGCGCTGGCCCAGCGGGGTGACCTGATACTGCAGGACAAACTGAACCACGCCTCGCTGCTCGATGGCGCTCAGCTCAGTCGCGCTAAAATGACCCGCTACCGCCACTGCGACTATCAACAACTTAACGAGCTACTTGAAGACGCTACCGGTGATTGTCTGGTCGTCAGTGACAGTATTTTCAGCATGGATGGTGATCTCGCAGACGTTGCCAGACTTGCGGCACTCAGCCAACAGCACAATGCGTTATTGATGATTGATGATGCGCACGGTATTGGTGTTCTTGGGCAGCATGGTCAGGGAGTCAGAGAGCACTTCAACCTCTCACAGGATGCCCTGCCAGTGTACATAGGCACTCTGGGTAAGGCGTTAGGAGGATACGGAGCCTTTGTCGCCGGCAGTGAAGAGCTCATTGAATATCTGATTCAGTTCTCGCGCTCCTATATCTACACCACAGCAATGCCACCAGCCGTTGCTCAGGCCATGCTGGGCAATCTTGAGCGGGCGAAAGACAACAAGCTGCGCGAGACGCTGACCAACCGTATCGAGCAGTTCCGCAGTGGCGCCAAAGCACGGGGACTGCCATTGATGGCCTCAGAAAGTCCGGTGCAACCGCTGCTGACCGGTGCCAGCGACCGGGCACTACGCATCAGCGACCGACTTAAAAATCAGGGCATCTGGATCTCCGCCATACGGCCACCTACCGTTCCGCAGGGAGAAGCCCGCCTGCGTGTTACCCTGACCGCCGCGCATACAGCCGAGGATATCGAGACTCTGCTCACGGCCCTTGAATCAGCATTTGCAGGTGATGAGTCATGACACCGCTCTGGCAAAAGCTCCAGTCAACTCAAGGCAGCGACCTGAACTGGCTGTGGCTCCCCGGCTGGAGCTTCCGCGCCGATGTTTTCGCGCCCTTCTTTGACTCACTGCCCGGGCATCACTGGGGAGCCGACTACCTCAGTAATGATTGCAGCTTCGAAGCTGCAGCAACACAACTTGCGGCGACCGCACCCGATACAGACAGCCCCGAAGGCTCATCTGCCATCTGGATTGGCTGGTCATTGGGCGGCGCACTTGCTGCCGCAGCCTGCGCTGGCACAGCAGCTACCAGAAGTCAGTTCCTTGTCACTCTGGCAACAGGCCAGCGCTTTCTTTCCGATAAGACAGGCAGTGGTATGCCGAGAGAGGACTTTGAAGCATTTTCTCAGTCTTTAACATCGAACGCAGAGACAACACTGAAACGCTTCACCGGCTTGTGTGCGCAGGGCAGCTCTGAAGCACGTTCCCTGATCAAGCAGTTAAAGAGCAGCCAACACCTCGTACAGAGCGAGCTTAACCGCACACTTGAATGGCTAAGGTACGAAGTTCTTCCCCCCTCACCCCGCAGCCTGCATTTGTACGGTCACGCAGACGCGCTGAAGCCTTCTCAGATGCCCCCTGTTGAACTCAGCCCGGGAGAGAGCCATGCCTTCTTTCTTACGACAGAAGGTAAGCATCACTTACTGGAAAGGCTGCATCAGCTGGCAGAGCAGCTACAGCATGAATCAGCCAAACCAGAGGAAATGCCATGACGCGCCGCGATAAACGTCAGGTCGCGCAGCATTTCAGTCGTGCCGCTCAGAGTTATGATCACGCCGCCAGCATTCAGCAGCGCGCTGTCACGGCGTTGCTCAATCAACTGCCCACACTGTCAGGACACTGGCTCGATATCGGTTGTGGTACCGGCGTCGCCCTGCCGCACCTGCGCTTAAAAGGTGCCAATCGGGTTACTGGAATCGATCTCGCCGAAGGCATGCTAGAAGCCGCCGCCAATCACGCAGATCCTCAGACTGATCTCTTGCTCGCCGATGCAGACGAGCTTCCTCTACCCGACTGCTCGGCAGACGGCCTGATCTCCAGCCTCATGCTGCAATGGAGCGAAGCACCGGAAGATACACTCAAGGAATGGCGGCGAGTACTGAAACCGGGGAGCCGCATTGCCATAGCAACCTTACTCCCAGGCACTCAGAAAGAGCTACAGCAGGCCTGGAGTGCGATTGATGATCGCCCTCATGTGAATGAATTCGAAGCTCCCGAACGTCTGAACCATGCGTTAACGCAGGCTGGTTTCACAGACATTGTCTTTGAGCAGGACTGCCTGACCGAGTACTACGATTCCGTGCCTGACTTGCTACGCAGCCTGAAAGCCATAGGCGCCACCAATGTGAACGCAGGCCGCCGGGCTGGCCTGGGCGGCCGCGCAGCCATTGAGGCACTGAGCAGACACTATCCGGCCACCCAGCATATGGGGCAAACAGCCTATCCACTAAGCTACGAAGTGCTCTGGATCTATGCCCTGGCACACCCAGAACAACCCTCTGAGCTAAAACCATGAAACGCTACTTTCTGACTGGCACCGATACAGACGCTGGTAAAACACTGATCAGTGCAGCACTGCTGCAGCGTGCTGTTCTCGACGGACACACCAGCTTCGGTCTGAAACCGATTGCTTCAGGCTCCGACCGGACAGACAGCGGGCTCAGAAATCGGGATGCTCTTCTCCATCAGAAGTACTCATCAGGCAACCTTACCTATGAGGTTCACAACCCCATCACGCTGAAGCCAGCAATTGCGCCTCATATTGCCGCCAAAGAAGCAGGCCTGAGTCTGACATGCAGCTCGCTGATCGAAGCGTGTGAGAACGGGTTAACACAGACCGCCGACCTGCAATTGATCGAAGGCGCCGGAGGCTGGTTAGTTCCCCTCAACGACACCGAGACATTGGCCGACTTTGCTGCCGCCCAGAACCTGCCGGTGATATTGGTCATTGGTCTTAAGCTCGGCTGCATCAATCACGCCTGCCTGACCGTTGAGGCGATTCGTCAACGCGGATTAGTGGTTGCAGGATGGGTCGCAAATTCTGTCGATCCTGATATGGAAGCCCAGCAGGAAAATCTGCGCTACCTGACACAATGGTTCCACCAGCGCGGTATAAAGCACCTGGGAACCGTGCCTCACATCCGAGGCATCGATCCTTTCGATGAAAACTCACTGAAACAGGTGTCGGACCTTCTGCACTGGCCGGATTGACCAGTTACAGTGACGAAGTTACGGCGGCTTGCTATAGTTTCAGAATATCAAAGAGACAATCGACAGAGATTTCATGGAAACGCCGCTCAGTAAAAGACTGCAGCATTTCATCCCGTTCGATGAATGGTCCGAAGACATCATTGAAGAACTGACGCCTCACTTCCGCGAGCACACGCTTCCCGCGAGAAAAATTCTGTTTAAACGCGGCCAGTCTGACGACGAATGCCACTTCCTGCTCAGCGGCGGTATCGACCTCGCCGACGATGATTTCAATATCAATGGTGTCGATGCCGACAGCGATGAAAACTTCATGGCATTGGATAACACACATGTCGTGCATCGCTACACCGGCATTACCCGAACGCCTTGCCAGCTGGTATCGGTAAAGCGTGCGTATCTTGAACTGATTTCAACCTGGTCTGAATTCCGCCAGTCAGAAAGCCGTAGCCAACACGATGAAGAAAGCGACTGGCTCGAAAGACTGATCACCTCAGATCTTTTTACCCGGATTCCACCCGCGAATATCCAGAAGCTACTTTCGCGCTTTGAAGAACTCCCCGCATCACTGGGAGACGTCGTTATCCGTGAAGGTGAAATTGGTGAACATTGCTACGTAATCAAAACAGGCGGTGCACTGGTCACACGCAAAGCAGAGCAGGAAGAAGAAACGCTTGCCGCCCTTGGCCCCGGCGATCTTTTCGGTGAAGATGCGCTGGTGAGTGAATTACCGCGCAATGCCAGCGTGACTATGACGTCGGCCGGAACACTCGCTCGACTCTCAAAAGAAGACTTTGACCCCCTACTGAAAAAGCCAGTGTTGAGTTATATCCGTGAAAACGAACTCGAGACCCTGATTGATGAAGCAGACACCGGAGTGATCATCCTCGATGTGAGGCATACACAGGAAGCAAGCGCAGCACCTGTGTTGCGCGCTCGTAATGTCCCTCTGTCTAAGCTTCGGGAAGCACTGAAGTCGCTCGAGCGTGATTTCATCTACATTACGACAGGCGGCGGGCGCGCTGAAGCGGCAGCATATATTCTCTCAGAAGCTGGGTTTGACGCTCGCGTACTGGCATGAGGGGCCAACACTCAGCGAAGTCACTCTGGGCGCGACGTCGCTTCTGGCTGGCGCTTACGTTGTCGCTGGGCCTGCACCTTATCTTCCTGCCAGACCTTGGGTTGGAAACAGACGAAAAGAGCACTCGGGTCATCCTCGCCACTTTAAAAACAGAAGTTCCTGAGCGGGCAAATGACAATGAGCAACGTGGCGAGCTTTCTACAGCCAGCCAGCCGATATCGACACCTCCCGAACCTGAGCCTGCCGAAACGCCAGAATCTGCCAGAGAACCGGAACCTGCCACAGCCCCCCTGGCCACCCAAAAGCCTGTGAAGCCTCAGGCACCCGCTACACCAGACACAATCACCACAACGGCCAGCTCTGAAATCACTCAAAAGCCAGATGCTCCGGAACCAATTCCCTCGGTAAAGTCTTCTCCAACACCAGATTCAATAAAACCAGACTCTCAAGCGCGGACTATAAAACAACCTGCTGCCAACATCACCTCATCAACGGCATCTGAACAAGCCCGGTTTGCCGGCGACGATCAACGCTTCAGCGATCCGGTCGAGCAGAAGTACTATGAGCGCCTCATGGCTCACCTGAACCAGAAATTGCCAGCGCATCCGGCGGGTATCCAGGGAGACGTCCGCTTACAGGTCACTATTAAGTACGGAGCCGTTATCACCGCCGTTGACGTGATTGTCAGCAGTGGTGATTCAGCAACCGATGAGTGGGTCCGCCGCGCAATTCTGGCAACCAGCCCAGTTCCTGCCGTGCCCGCAGACCTCGAACAACCCTACCTCTTCAGACCAACTCTGCGCCTGACCGACTAAGCCACGACGTATAAGCGTTGTACAGGGTTAGAGCACGCCGCTACAATCAATCGCTCTCACCGCTTCATATATAAGGAAACATCGTGTTCGATAGTGGCATCATTGCATTTGCGTTAATTGGTCTGATTTCGTTCGCCAGTCAGTGGTTGGCCTGGCGCGTAAAGTTACCAGCTATTCTGTTTCTCCTGGCCTCCGGTTTACTGATTGGGCCTGTCACTCAACAGTTCAATCCAGACGCACTTTTTGGGGACCTGCTGTTTCCGCTTATATCTCTGGCGGTCGCGATCATTCTCTTTGAAGGCAGTCTGACCCTCGACCTTAAAGAGATACGCTCACAAAAAGGCGTCGTGCAGCGTTTGATTACCACAGGTGCGGGGATCACCTGGGCGGTTGTAGCCGTCGCGACCCACTACCTGTTCGGACTGAGCTGGGAGCTCAGCATCCTCTTCGGTGCCCTAACCGTAGTCACCGGCCCGACCGTCATCGTACCCATGCTCAGAACCGTTCGCCCGAACGCAGATGTCGGTAACATTCTGCGCTGGGAAGGTATCCTGATCGACCCGCTGGGTGCACTCCTGGTGGTCGTCGTGTATGAGTTCATCGTAGCTCAGGGGCAGGCTCAGGGCGCTGTAAGCGGGATGCTTGCGTTTGTTGAAATTATCGCTTCTGGCACGGTACTCGGCCTCACTGCGGGTTGGATTCTCGGTTTTATTCTGAAGCGTCGATGGGTTCCGGAGTACTTGGAGAACATGGCCACCCTCACTATGGTGTTTCTGAGCTTCAGCGTTGCCAATATGCTTGCTCACGAATCGGGTCTGCTTGCAGTCACGCTGATGGGGATGTGGCTGGCAAATCAAAAGGATATCCGCATTGGCGAAATTCTTAACTTTAAAGAGCACCTGACAGTTCTACTGATTTCAGGACTTTTCATTATTCTGGCCGCTCGTCTGACACTCGATGACCTGATCGCACTGGGCTGGATGCCGTTTGCACTGCTCGCCATTATGCAGTTCGTCGCGAGACCTTTGTCTGTGTGGGTTTCAGCCATCGGCAGTACACTCAGTTGGCAGGAGAAGTCCCTGCTATCCTGGATAGCACCACGAGGGATCGTAGCCGCGGCCGTTTCTGCACTTTTTGCGATAAAACTTGAGCAGTCCGGGGAAACGGAAGCCGCCATACTCGTCCCACTTACTTTCTCCGTGATTTTTGGCACGGTTGTTCTTCAGAGTGCTACCTCGCGCATGATGGCCCGCTGGCTGGGAGTTGCGGAGCCACCACCCAACGGTTTCCTGATCGTTGGGGCAAATAACATCGCCCGAACCATTGCACTGGAACTCAAAAAGAACAAAGTGGATGTGCTTCTCACGGATTCAAACTGGGACAACATCCGTGCGGCACGCATGGACGGGCTGCGTACCTTTTACGGGAACCCCGTTTCTGAATACGCAGAGCAGCGTCTTGATCTGGTTGGTCTCGGAAAACTCCTTGGTCTATCACCGGAGCGCAGCATAAACACAGTTGCAGGAATGCGTTTTGGCAATGAATTTGGCCAACACAATATATTTGCCCTGCGGACGTCCGTCGATGCGCGACTATCGGAAATGCATATCGATGGTGAAGAGCACCGTGGACAGTACCTTTTCAGTGAAGACCTGACGTACAGCAAATTCTCCAGCATGTTGGCGCAGGGGGCCGAGCTGCATTCCACCCGACTGAGCAGCGAATTTACCTGGAATGATTTTCAACAGCAAAACGGCAAAGATGCCATTCCCTTATTCGCAATCACACCAGAGGGCAAGGTTATAAC
>NZ_DDKU01000189.1:0-7730 GCF_002339775.1 Thalassolituus sp. UBA2590 | reverse complement strand
TTCTTGCGGGTACTGTTTGTAAATGCGTTTCTGGCTCATGGTTGGCACCTCTGTTGGTGAAGAGTTTATCTCTTCTTGAGGTGTCCGGGGTATTCAACCAGAACAAGGACAGTTAATGGAACTAGTTGGAACTAGGACAGTCATTGTAAGAAGAATGCCTGATTCTCGTTAAAGATCAATTTCTATACAGTAGAAATACGAAATATACATCAGGAGAATGTATGCCAAAGCCAAGGAAGCAGCTGGTCTCTCTGGAAGCTACTCCCTACTACCACTGTGTTTCCCGTTGCGTCCGTCGCGCATTTCTATGCGGAACCTCCCCTGAGGGCCGCTCTTTCGAGCATCGCCGTGGCTGGATTGAGAAACTCATCCTGGATCAGTCACAAATTTTCTGTATTGATATCGCCGCTTATGCAGTGATGTCGAACCACTTCCATGTGATTCTTCATGTCAGCCAACAGCGCGCCAGAAGCCTAACCAGCCTGGAGGTCGTTCAACGCTGGCACCAGCTATATCAAGGAACGTTACTGTCAAAGAAATTCGAGAGAGGCGAAGACCTGTCGGCATCACAGCAAGCCATACTGGATGAACGTATCGATGAATGGCGAGAACGCCTGATGAGTATCAGCTGGTTCATGCGCCGTTTAAATGAGACTGTCGCAAGGCTTGCCAACGAAGAAGATCAGTGTACCGGCCATTTCTGGGAAGGCCGGTTTAAGTCTCAAGCGTTACTGGATGAAAAGGCGCTAGCGGCCTGCATGGCCTATGTCGATCTGAATCCCGTACGTGCTGCGATGGCTAAAACTCCAGAAGAATCAGAGCACACTTCTGTTAAAAAACGCGCTCAGAAAGCGAAAGAAACCTATTCACCAAATCACCTCAAACAGCAAGCATATGGATTACTTCCCTTTGCTGGGAACCCTCGCCAAGACATGCCTGAAGGTATACAGATGCGTCTGACAGACTACCTGGAGCTCGTAGACTGGACAGGACGACAGATCAGAGAAAATAAACGGGGATCAATCTCAGAGGCTGAACCGGCTATCATGAACCGCTTGGGTATTGATGCTGAACACTGGCTATACATCACACAAAATTTCGAATCCGAATTCAAGGGTATTGTCGGTGCTGCACACGAAGTAAAATCGAAAATCACAAAATTCTGGGACGACCAACGAGAACGAAGGCGGGCTGCTGGCATTGCCACCTGTAAATTGCGTCTTTCCTGAAGCAAAAAACCTAAGCCGCAACATCATCAGATCACTCTGAGACATTCACTCGCTTCCAATTCGTGATTTCTGTTTGAAACGACACAAAAAGTTGCCAGCACTTTAGTTTTCCACAAACTATTTTCTATCGGTAAGTTTTACGCTTCAGAAACCAGCCACCCTCTCTTACTATGACTGTCTTAGTAGTTCGTTAGTAGTTCGCTGTCTTAGTAGTTCGACTGTCTTAGTAGTTCGACTGTCTTAGTAGTTCGGTGATTTCCTGCGGGGTGCCCAGGCTCTTACTATGACTGTCTTAGTAGTTCGTCATTAATGCCATGAGAGTTACCTTAACCGGTTTTGAAATCTGGGCGTATTCTAACCACTAAAGGATGGGATAGAAACCTCAGGGGAGGAATGTCGGGCGGCAAGGTGGTCAAAGAGCGGAAGCGCTTCAGCACACCTTACAGCAACGGATATATTCCCCGGTCAGGACTCAGAGCCTGACTGGACCAGTTCAGAGGCTTTCTGATAGAAGAAGTAGTTATACTTAATTTTTTCCACCCAGCGCTGAGGAATCTGTCGCTCCCCATAATACGCCCCTGCAAGCTGCCCATAAATAGCACCGGTGGTATCCGCATCCTCACCAAGATTGACGACCTTCAGCAGACCATCCTCGAAGTTATCCGTTGTCGCGAAGGCCCACAGAGCTGCTCTTAAAGTATCAATAACATAGCCCGTGCCCCGAATGCTGTTCTGTGAGTTTTCTAACGTTCCAATGCTCTCCGCAATTGTGACAACCGATTCGCATAAAGGCGAGGACGTCCAATAGCCATCAACCGCACTGTACACGCCATCCAGAAGCTCAGCCTTGGTTACCCCATTCAAAGCGCCCCAGATGAGAGCTCCAAAATAACGACAGGCATCTACCGCTTCCAGTGCCCCATGGGTCGATAAGGAACTCTGCCCGGCATACGCAACAGCATCCTTAAAATTCTGATGATAGAAGATCGGTACAGGCGCTAATCGCATAAGAGATCCATTACCTGCAGAATACTTATCGGTCGGACCAGATACCGGATCACCGGTGCGTAAATAATCTTCTAAAGCAGTGGTAACCGTTATTCCAATATCGAAGCACTCAGCAGTGACACTGAATGCGCCTTCTTTCCACCATTTTACGTAGAGTTCAATCTGATCCTGCAAATTAAACCCACGACTTCTTGTCAGGCTATGCGCCAAGCATAGAAGCATACTGGAATCGTCAGTCCACTCTCCGGGTTTCAAATTGAATGGGCCACCACCAATGATGTCGCTGATAGGGTCGAATGTGCCGGGCTGTGTAAATTCGAGAGTCGTCCCCAATGCATCACCAACCGCACAGCCGATCATTGCCCCCCGGGCTCTATCCAGTAAAGTTCCCTGATGTATTGCCCCTGGGAGCTTATCGAGATAAGCATCATCGATAATTCCTCTGGATATACCTTTTCTGGCACTTATATAAGCCAATACATTAGTAATATCGGGGTCAACTGGGACACCCGTCATTTTTTCAGAGGAATGAGGAAACCATAGGCCTTGGTTAGCGAGGCGAGTTACTCTATCTATTCTATCTTGGATACTGATGTTCGACACCGCTCGCCCCATAATAATTTCTATACATGTCGCGACAACAGTCACTGAACCTGAACGACACCCAAGATGACTTTAAAGTCTTCTGAGAAAAACAATATAAAACTTTCAGAATCAGATGAAGCATCGGCAACTAGAATCAAGCCAGAGTATCGCCCTAATAAACTAATCAACTCATCAACACCGAGGTATGAAATGCCATTCTCTTTTAAATTCAAAAGCCTTTTTTTATATACTTCAAATAAAGTAGTAGCATCAATCCCCATATCAGATACCTTCCCCAACTTCGAACGGGAAAGCCTTTCGCCAAGAAAACTAATAACACTCTCACACTCGGAAGAGTAGCTTTTTGATTCAACATAATCAGAAATATTAATCACCTGTGAATCAGTCATTTTATTGTTGCCCCATTTGTTGGACCAAGCCTCAGAACTTCATGTTCCATGAAAATATCAGGCGACCAAATAAGATCTTTCCTCTTGACTTGCTGCTCGAGAATTATTGCATCGGGCTTGTCTGTTGCAAATCGTCGGGCTATATCTGGATTTGTTGTCCACGATGTAAAGTCGCTCTTGTTGTCGCCATAATTATGTAACGCAACATCCCTATGCCCCCCCCAAGGGACTGACTCACCCTTGAGAGCATTTTTATAATCTGGATGGCTAGGATGTACCCCTCTATACACAGTTACGAGCTCTTCCTGATCACCATCAGGAGTTCTAAAGCCATGTGAGCCAGTAAAAGTATCCGTCAAAGGGTCGTAATTCTCTGGAATTTCTCCATCGCCCTCCTTGCAACTCAACCCCAGCGGGTCCACCCAGGTCACCGGGTTCGGCACATACAGGTAGTTATTATCCCCACCCAATAACCCAATCGGGTCCTGGTTTATAAACCGGCCACATTCCGGGTCGTAGTAACGGTGGCGGTTGTAGTGTAATCCACTTTCTTCGTCGTAGTACTGCCCCTGGAACCGGAGGTTGTTTTCAACCTGCTGCTCGGCGGCAAGCGCTAACGAGCCGTAGGCTTTGTATTGTGCGGTCCAGACCAGTTCGCCGTCGGCGTTGGTGATTTCCTGCGGGGTACCCAGGTGATCGAGGTGGTAGTGGTTGATCTCACCACATTGAACAAACGCCAGTGGTTTAAAGGTGCCCGGTTCAAAGACATACACCTTGCCGTTGCCTTGCTGTTCAGCCGTGATGTCTGCCGATTGCTCGCTCAGGAGTACGTCGTCGTTCCAGTAGAATTCTGTGCCTCCGGTGACGTTACCTGATTCGTCTTTATTTACTTTGCGGATACGGTGGCCCAGCGCGTCGTACTGATATTCAGTAATGCGCATGGTATCGCCAATGGTTTTGGCGACGCCGGTTAGTCGGTTCTGATAATCGTAGCGGTAACGCGTGGTCTGGCGGCCATCTTTGCCGCGGCGTTCTTCAACGCGGTTGCCCTGGTCGTCGTAGCTGTAATGGCGGTCACCCTGGAAATTAAGGCGGTTACCGGTAACTTGCCCACTGCGGTTCTGGCCATTTACTTCGTCCGGTGAGCCAAGCAGGTTGCCGGCAGGGTCGTGTACAAACTGTTCTGGCTGCGGGCCGCTGACCTGTATCAGGCGATCTATCTGGTCGTAATGATATTGGGTGCTGCCGCGCAGTTGGTCGTCGATCTGGCTGATCTGTCCTGCTGCGCTGTAGTGGTAACTGCGTTTGTTCAGCGGTTGCTGATGATCGTCGCTAGCGCCCGCTTTCATCAGGGTCTGTTGTTGTAAACGCCCCTGTGGATCAAAGCTCTGAGTTTGTTGTAAGCCGTTGCCTAACTGGCGCAATGCTTCACGGCCTGCATCGTCGTGAGTGAAGCTGGCGATCAGCTGGTCGTTCCAGTGAACCGATGCGGTCTGACCTAATGGGTTAAAGCCGTAATGGATGGCATCGCCACCCGGCAATTGCGTCGCACTGCGACGACCCGAGCTGTCGTAATTGTGAATCAGCTCGTGCTTGTCCTGCATCGCACTGATCACCTGCCCCGTCGGGCTGTACGCCCAGCTAAGCTGTCGATGCGGGTTATTGGCGCTGAGCAGTCGGCCTACCGGATCGTAATCGTATTCGGCAATCAGTTGATTTACGGCCTGACCACGGCCCAGTTCCTGCCATTGAGACAGCAATTTACCTTCGGCATCACGACGGTAGGCAATTCGGGTTACCGGCAGAATTTCGCTGTTAATGTAGCGGTATTCTTCGCTCTGGATCAGGTGACCAGCAATATTGTATTGGTAGCGTTGCACGCGGCCGTCGAAGCCAATTTCTTCGATCAGGCGTTCGTTGCCATCGTATTTTAGCTGGTAGCGTTCGCCATTTTCGTTGGTTAATCCAACAAGGTTCCGCTCGGCATCGTAGTGGTAATTAAATGCCTGACCGCTGGCATCTACGCGTCGGCTGACCTGAGATAACCAGTCATATTCGTAGCGGGTGGTTCGACCCGTATGATCAGTAACGGCTGCGAGCTGGCCGTGTGGTGTGTACTGGTAGTTGGTCTGGCTGCCGTCGCTGTTAGTTACCGCAATGCACTGACCCGCATCGTTATATTCAAAGTT
Organism: Thalassolituus sp. UBA2590; assembly: GCF_002339775.1. NCBI lineage: Bacteria > Pseudomonadati > Pseudomonadota > Gammaproteobacteria > Oceanospirillales > Oceanospirillaceae > Thalassolituus > Thalassolituus sp. UBA2590. The sequence continues at coordinate 2,309 of NZ_DDKU01000189.1, read as the reverse complement.
CTGCGATTGCTGGTTAGGGTAAATCACCCGCGTAACCTGGCCACGTTCGTTGTAGCTGTAACGGGTATGCGAACCCAGCGGATTACGCACAGCGGTAATACGGCGATGGTTATCCCAGACATAACTGGTTTTATTGCCGTCAGCGTCTGTGACACCGGCAAGAAGCCCTTCTGGGGTGTAGTCCATGCGCACCGAGCGCCCGGCGGGATCAACAGTACTGATCAGACGGCCTTGTGCATCGTATTTACGCTGCCATGTTGCGCCGGTCGCATCTTTGGCTTCGATTAATTGGCCGGTACCGTTTACGCGGAAGTTCTGCGTATGACCCAGTTTATTGGTGTGGCTGATCAGGTGACCGCCGTGGTTGTACTGGAACAGCTCTGTGTTGCCGGCCGGATCAGTCAGTTTGATCAGGTTACCGCTGCGGTCGTATTCATAACGGGTATCGTCACCCTCAGGCTGGCGAATCCAGACTGGCAGACCAAGGCGGTTAAATTTGTAAGACAGGCGGCCACCGCGGGAGTCGGTGGCATGGCTGGTGCGGTTATCCAGATCCCATTCGAACTTGTAGTCGTAGACGTGCTCGCCATTAATTTTATCGCCCCAGTTGCGCAGGCAGCGTGCATCCGGGCCGATATGCGTCCATTCGAAGTAGTAGCTGAAGCCTGATTTAAGCGTACGCTGTTGAATCAGGTGCTGCTCGTAGCGGAAGTGCTGGGTGTGCCCCATTTCATCGAATGAGGTAATCAGGTCTGAGTCTTCATTAAACTCATAGGCAACCTGACGGCTCACATATTGTGGGCGGCTTTCAGGGCGGAATACGCGATCTATGGCCGTTACATGACCTTTGTTATCGTGAGTCAGCTGTAACTCTTCGCCTTCAGAAGTCGTGATGCGCTTAACCAGGTTGTTCTGGTATTCAAAATTTACCTGATGGCCGCTGTTATCCGTCCAGCGCGTCATGCGGTAGGTAGCGCGCGCAGCTCCTGAGGCAAAATGGTAAGTAATGCCCTGGCCGTTGGCATTGGCTACCTGATATTCATCTTCTGCAGTGCGGGTCAGGATTAATTTTTCAGTTCTGTTGCGACAACTGCCACCGATATTTACCGGATTAAAATTAATCGATCGCCCCTGATCATCGAAGTACTGAATATCCTGTTGGCCAACGAATAAACGGCGATTTAGTGGCGAACTCCAGCCATAGCCGAGGCCATTATTCTGTTTGATATTGCTGCTGCGGTAGACACGTTTCCAGGTGAACGGAATTGGGCCTGCCATTTCGAAGTCGACCAGTTCCAGTAATTCTTCACCATTAACCATGCTGATCGGACAACCATTGGTGCAGGTTTTACTGGCTTCAGTGTGACTTGCGCCTTCGGCATCCGGGGATGACTTAGCCGCTTCGGCATCAGCGTGGCTGCTATTTCCGCTTTCCGCCCCATGCGCATCGGTCTTTTTCACCGAACTATCGACGGATTCCAGTTTGCCTGGGCCGGTATTCTTCCCATTGAACGCTTTCTTACGGTTCTTAATCCGTTTGGTTGCTTTCGCAAAGTCAGCTAACAGGTCACCGACTTTGTTGAATTTGCGCACTAGGTGCATTTTGCTGCCAACGGCGGCAACCACACCTGCACCACCGGTGACGGCGGCAACGATGATGGTCAGGATTAATTCAAAGGCGCCGGAGCCTGCGACTTCGGTGATTTCGATGGCGTGTTGGGCTTCGGCGTAGTCTTTGACGAAGCGATATAAAATGTCGCGCAGGGTTTCGTCGTTGAGCACCAGATCGGTCATGGCAATCGCTTCGTCGATCTGCTGCTGGGTGATCTGGCTCGGGTCGAAGCCGATGGCTTCAACGAGTTCGCGTTTTTCGCCGCTCAGATAAGTTTCGGCGTAGGTGTCTGCGAAGTTGTCCGATTCCCATGCGGCACGAAGTGCTTTGGCATGGTGTTCCATTTTCTTAAATGGGTTGATGACGTCGCTGAGCTCTTTTACCTGTACTGCGAGGCCCCAGGCGGATGAGCCGATGCCCGTCATGAAGGCGCCTGTGTAGATCAGGCCTTTCATTACGGTGGATTCTTTATCCATCTGACGCTGGTGCATGGCGGCTTCGCGTCGTTCGCCTTCGACGATCTGGCGCAGGGCGTTTTCAATCTGCACACGCAGGAATGGGCGATCATCGGGTACTTCGTCGTCGACTGCGCGAGCGGTATCGATTTTTTCGAGCGTCAGGTAGTTGGCCGCGATGGCTTTGGTCAGCGCTTGCCGCGGGCATGACGGACGGCCATCCAACTTTGACAGTACGTCAA
>NZ_DDKU01000086.1:14857-15226 GCF_002339775.1 Thalassolituus sp. UBA2590 | reverse complement strand
TGGCGGTGCTTTCAAGGCATTCAGCGGCGAGACTCTGGAGTTCTCAGATACCCGCTACAGCCCGGACGGTGGCCGCGCTATCGTGAAGGGCCAGTTCACCCAGACCAATGGCAACAAAGTCCCAGTAGATTTCCGTTTGTATGAAAACAAAGAGTCTGGCGACTGGCTGGTATACGACGCCGTAATTTCAGGCCTGAGCATGGTGAAAACCTATCGCACGCAGCTCTCTGATCGCTTACAGAACATCAGTATCGGCGAACTTATTACAGAGCTGGAAAGCGAACCCGTCAAACCATACGACCCTGAAGAGCTTCAGGCAGGCTCTTAAGCCTCAGATTCTGTCGAAAAAGCCGCTGACCAGCGGCTTTT